>NZ_VFUE01000006.1:0-278406 GCF_006441495.1 Mesorhizobium sp. B2-6-4 | reverse complement strand
GCCATGGTCAAGCACAGGCATGCCGATGTCGGCGTTGCCGTCTCGATCCCCGGCGGCCTGATCACGCCGATCATTCGCAAGGCGGATGAAAAGACGCTGTCGGTGATCTCCAACGAGATGAAGGACCTGGCCAGCCGCGCGCGCAGTCGCAAGCTGAAGCCGGAAGAGTATCAAGGCGGCACCACGGCGGTGTCGAACCTTGGCATGTTCGGCATCAAGGATTTCGCCGCCGTCATCAACCCGCCGCATGCGACGATCCTGGCGGTGGGCGCCGGCGAGGAGCGGGCGGTGGTCAAGAACGGAGAGATCAGAATCGCCACCGTGATGTCGGTAACGCTGTCGACCGACCATCGCGCCGTCGACGGAGCGCTCGGTGCCGAACTGCTGGTCGCCTTCAAGAAGCTGATCGAGAACCCGATGGGCATGCTGGTGTAGGAAGAACAAGGCGGTGCGGAAATTCTTCACCGGCCTCTTCGCCGGCGGCTTGGAGGCGCAGGAATTCGCCGTCGTCACCAACGCCGAGGAAGAATACTCCCTCGCAAGGGCGGGTTGAGCAAGATGAAGACGGTTCTTTGCTACGGCGACTCGCTGACCTGGGGCTACAATGCCGAGGGTGGCCGTCATGCGCTCGAGGATCGCTGGCCAAGCGTGCTGCAGACCGGACTAGGTGACGGCGTGCATGTCATTGCCGAGGGGCTGAATGGCCGCACAACGGCGTTCGACGATCACCTGGCAGGCGCCGACCGCAATGGCGCAAGAACGCTGCCGACGGTGCTGACCACGCATGCGCCGATCGACGTCATCGTCATCATGCTCGGCGCCAACGACATGAAGCCCTGGATCCACGGCAATCCCGTTGCGGCCAAACAAGGCATCCAGCGCCTGATCGACATCGTGCGCGGCCACGACTATCCGTTCGACTGGCCGCCGCCGCAGATCCTCATTGTCTCGCCGCCTCTCGTCAGTCGCACCGAAGATGCCGAGTTCAAGGCGATGTTTGCCGGCGGCGACGATGCCTCCAAAGAGCTTGCGCCGCAATATTCCGCGCTTGCCGATGAGGCTGGCTGCGGCTTCTTCGATGCCGGCACTGTGGCCAAGACCACGCCGCTCGACGGCGTCCATCTCGATGCCGAAAATACGCGAAACATCGGCGAGGCGTTGACGCCGCTCGTGCGCGTCATGCTGGAATTGTGATTGAAGGAGAAAACCGTGGCTGAGAACTACGACGTCATCATCATCGGCTCCGGTCCCGGCGGCTATGTCACGGCAGTGCGTTCCGCGCAGCTCGGTTTCAAGACGGCGATCGTCGAGCGCGAGCATCTCGGCGGCATCTGCCTGAACTGGGGCTGCATTCCGACCAAGGCGTTGCTGCGTTCGGCTGAGATCATGCACTATTCGGATCATCTGAAGGACTATGGACTGAAGCTCGACGGCAAGGTCAGCGTCGACACGTCGGCCGTCGTCGACCGCTCGCGCAAGGTTTCGCTGCGGCTCAATGGCGGCGTCGCCTTCCTGATGAAGAAGAACAAGGTCGACGTCATCTGGGGCGAGGCCAAGCTGACAAAACCGGGCGAGATCGTCGTCTCCAAGACGGCCAAGAAGCCGATGGAGCCGCAGCCGCCGGTGCCGAAAGGCGTCAAGGGCGAGGGCACCTACACCGCCAAGCACATCATACTGGCGACCGGCGCCCGGCCGCGGGCGCTGCCGGGCATCGAGCCGGACGGCAAGCTGATCTGGACCTATTTCGAGGCCATGGTGCCCAAGGAAATGCCGAAGTCGCTGCTGGTGATGGGTTCGGGCGCCATCGGCATCGAATTCGCCTCGTTCTACCGCACCATGGGCGCAGACGTGACCGTCGTCGAACTGCTGCCGGCCGTGATGCCGGTCGAGGACGCCGAGGTGTCGAAATTCGCCCAGAAGCAGTTCGAGAAGCAGGGCATGAAGATCATCCTCCAAGCCAAGGTAACCAAGGTCGAGAAAGGCGCCAACTCGATCACCGCGCATGTCGAGATGAAGGACGGCAAGGTGGAGAAGATCACGGCCGACCGCATGATCTCGGCCGTCGGTGTGCAAGGCAACATCGAGGGCCTCGGCCTGGAGACCCTTGGCGTAACAACGGAGCGCGGCTGCGTCGTCGTCGACGGCTACGGCAAGACCAATGTGTCCGGCATCTACGCCATCGGCGATGTCGCCGGCCCGCCGATGCTCGCCCACAAGGCCGAGCATGAAGGCGTCGTCTGCGTCGAGAAGATCGCCAATTTCCCCGGCGTGCACGCCACCGACAAGCTGAAGATCCCTGGCTGCACCTATTGCAATCCGCAGGTCGCTTCGGTCGGCCTGACGGAAGCGAAAGCCAAGGCCGAGGGCAAGGATGTCAGGGTCGGCCGCTTCCAGTTCGCCGCCAATGGCAAGGCCATCGCGCTCGGCGAGGACCAGGGCTTCATCAAGACCATCTTCGACAAGAACACCGGCCAACTGCTTGGCGCCCACATGGTGGGCGCCGAAGTGACCGAACTGATCCAGGGTTTTGTCGTTGCGATGAACCTCGAGACGACCGAGGAAGAACTGATGCACACGATCTTCCCGCACCCGACGCTGTCGGAGATGATGAAGGAAAGCGTGCTCGACGCCTATGGCCGTGCGTTGAACGCATGATAGATTGGCCGCACGAGACTCAGACGCGAAAGCCGCAGGAGCTCGACGGCAAGTTAGTTCGTTTCCGGATGCGTTTTTTCTCAAGCAAGGAGAGGGCATATGGACGTGAATGGCGTGGGCTGGATCGCAGCCATCATCATCGGCGGCCTGGCGGGCTGGTTTGCCGAAATGGTCATGAAGAGCAATACCGGCGTCTTGATGAACATCATCTTAGGTATTGCCGGCGCAGTGGTGCTGAACGCGATCCTGCGAGCCTTGAACATCGGCGTATTTGGCGTCGGCTGGACCGCCTACCTGATCACCGGTTTCATCGGCGCCTGCCTGCTGATCTGGGCCGGGCGTCTGGTGCGCCGTTAGTCGGTATCGTTTCCGCCATGCGAAAACGGTTGTGGCGGCATGTACCGCCGCAGCCTTTTTCTTTGTGCTGAAAAGTCCTAGATGACGTGTAAGTGACGATCGCCGGCGGCGATCGCAAAGAAAACCAGGGTTCCGATGGTCACCGTCCTCGACACGATCGCCAATGCGCCGCGGCTGCGGCATCCGGAGAAGGCGCACAAGCCCGACCAGGACGTGCTGCGCAAGCCTGACTGGATCCGCGTCAAGGCGCCTGTGTCGAAAGGCTATGCCGAAACCCGCGAGATCGTGAAATCGCACAAGCTGGTGACGGTCTGCGAGGAGGCCGGCTGCCCGAACATCGGCGAGTGCTGGGACAAGAAGCACGCCACCTTCATGATCATGGGCGAGATCTGCACACGTGCCTGCGCCTTCTGCAACGTTGCCACCGGCATCCCGACCGCGCTCGACCCGGACGAGCCGGCACGGGTCGCCCACGCGGTCAAGCAGATGGGCCTCAGCCACGTCGTCATCACCTCTGTCGATCGCGACGATCTCGCCGATGGCGGCGCGCAGCATTTCGCCGAGGTCATCCGTGCGATCCGGGCGGCGACGCCTTCAACCACGATCGAGATCCTGACGCCCGACTTCCTGCGCAAGGACGGCGCACTGGAGGTCGTGGTTGCGGCAAAGCCCGATGTCTTCAACCACAATCTCGAAACGGTGCCGTCGAACTACCTGACGGTCCGGCCAGGCGCCCGCTATTTCCATTCGATCAGGCTTTTGCAGCGGGTCAAGGAGCTCGACCCTTCGATCTTTACCAAGTCCGGCATCATGGTTGGACTGGGCGAGGAGCGGAACGAAATCCTGCAGCTTATGGACGATCTGCGTTCGGCCAATGTCGACTTCATGACCATAGGCCAGTATCTGCAGCCATCGAAAAAGCACCACCCGGTGATCCGCTTCGTCACCCCGGAGGAGTTCAAGTCCTTCGAGACGATCGGCCGGACCAAGGGCTTCCTGCTGGTGGCGTCGAGCCCGCTGACCCGCTCCTCGCACCACGCCGGCGACGATTTCGCCAAGCTGCGCGCCGCGCGCCAAGCGCAGCTCGAGAAATCGCTCTGATGCATGTCGCCCAAAGTGACTTCGGGTTTGGGGAGAACGGCATGCACGAAAACAAAGACTCTAAGGTGCGTCGCATGAGTCTGTGTCGACGCGACGCGCTTTAGAGCCGGGTTCATGCCGAAATTCGAAGCCACCCGCCGCGTTTCCCACACGCCGGAACAGATGTTCGCCCTGGTCGCCGACATCGAAGCTTATCCGCAATTCCTGCCGCTTTGCGAGGCACTGACGGTGCGCTCGCGCAAGGAGCGTGACGGGCGCACGATCCTCGTCGCCGATATGAGCATCGGCTACAAGGCGATCCGCGAGACCTTCACGACGCAGGTGCTGCTGAAGCCCGACGAGCGTGCGATCAACGTCAAATACATCGACGGTCCGTTCAAATATCTGACCAATGTCTGGCGATTCGACCCTGCCGACGGCGGCTGCGCGGTCTGCTTCTTCATCGACTACGAGTTCAAGAGCCGCATTCTGGGCGCCCTGATGGGCACGATGTTCGACCGTGCCTTCCGTATGTTTTCCGAGGCCTTCGAGAAGCGTGCTGATGTCATCTACGGTGCAAAACCGGCGTGAGCATGCCCAAGCGCGTGCAATCCCAGCTTGAGTGCATGGCTGACGGTCTCCTGGCGAATGAAATCACGGCCTTCATCGGCGAACAGCACGCGCTCGGCCGTCACCGGCCGGCCGCTTAGGCCAATCCCGAACCAGACCAGGCCGACTGGCTTTTCCGGCGAGCCACCGCCCGGTCCGGCAACGCCGGTAACGGCGAGGCTGAGCCCGGCACGGGAGCGCGCCAGCGCGCCGGTTGCCATTTCGATCGCTGTCTCGCGTGAAACCGCGCCATGAGCCTCCAGCGTGGCGGCGGAAACCCCGAGCATGTCCATCTTGGCTTCATTGGAATAGGTGATGAAGCCGCGATCGACCACGGCGGAAGAGCCGGCGATATCGGTCAGCGCGGCGATGATCATGCCGCCGGTGCAGCTTTCCGCCGTCGCAAGCATGATGCCGCGCTTCTGGCAGGCTTGCAGCAATGCATTTGCCAGTTCGCTGTTGCTCATTCCGGCACCTCGCCGGGAAACACCACGCTCGCCGTGGCGATCGCCGCAATGCCTTCCTCGCGGCCGACGAAACCGAGCTTCTCGTTGGTTGTCGCCTTGATGGAGATGCGGTCGGCAGAGATGGCCAGCATCTGCGACAGGGCAGCCGTCATCGCCTCGCGATGTGGGCCGACGCGTGGTGCCTCGCAGATCAGCGTGATGTCGGCATTGGCGATGCGGCCGCCGCGCGCGCGCACCAGCTTTGCCGCATGTTCTACGAATATCCGGGAGGCAGTACCCTTCCACTGCGGGTCGGAGGGTGGGAAATGCGTGCCGATGTCGCCGGCGCCGCAGGTCGCCAGCAGCGCATCGGTAAGGGCATGGAGCCCGACATCGGCATCGGAATGGCCGGACAGTTTCTTGTCATGCGGAATGGCGATGCCGCATAGCGTGACGTGGTCGCCGGGCTCGAACGCGTGGACGTCGTAGCCATTGCCGGTTCTAATATCGGGAAAGCGCATGCGCTCGCTGGAAAGTCGTTGGTCGGCCATGGCGATGTCCCGTGCCCAGGTGAGTTTGACGTTGTCCGGTGAGCCGGGAACGAGTTTGACCGGCATCTGCATCCACTCGGCGATCGCGGCGTCGTCGGTAAAGTCGGTTTTGCCGCTGTTATAGGCTTCCTCATGCATGGCCATAATCGCCAGGAATGGGAAACCCTGCGGCGTTTGCGCCGCGTGAAGCCCGCTCCGGGAAACCGTTTCGGCGACCATCCCGGCGGCGGATTCGCGTTTCAGCGTATCGGCGACGGGCAGCGCCGGGAGCGCGCCCTCGCGCTCGCCGATGGCTGCGATCGTGCGGTCGATCAGGTCCGCGTCGACGAAGGGGCGCGCCGCGTCGTGGATGAGAACCTTGTCCGGTGCGTGGCTTCTCAACGCCTGCAGTCCGAGTCGAACCGAGTCTTGCCTGGTGGGGCCACCCGCAATTGCCGTGACGCGATTGGAGTGTGCGCCGACGGCATGTCGAAAAAGTTCGTGATCCTCGGCGTGTATTGCCACGACGAGCGGGCCGATACGCGGATGCGCCAGGAAAATATCGATGACGTGGGCGATGACGGCGCGACCGCCGATCTGCTGATATTGCTTCGGGCCATCGGCCTGTCCGGCACGCGCGCCGCGGCCGGCCGCAACAATAACCACCGCGACCTTGCCGTTCGCCTCCAAAGCCCGGTTTTCGTTTCCGTCAGTCATGCCGATTGGCTTAGCGCACGATCCCCAAAAGTGTAATCGGTTTTCGGAGAGATTGTAGGCCGAACAGGAAGCCCTAAAACGTCCATTGCGTGTTCGTGCAAGGCGCGGCGCTTTGCTCGGGACTGCAGCCGAGCTCGGCATTTCCCAATTGCGCCGTAATGTGGCGTCATTCCGCGTTGCACATTGCGGCCGATATGGCTAGAGAATGTGCAGCAAATGAACATGCTTGGTTTTTGTGCATGCTTGACCTGACCAAATTGGCCGCACCTCTCGATGTCGGCGGCGTGAGTATCCGCAATCGCGTGTTCCTCGCGCCGATGTCGGGAATTACCGACGAGCCGTTCCGGCGACGCGCCCATGCGCACGGCGCCGGCATGGTCGTGTCCGAAATGGTGGCAAGCGGCGAGCTCGCCAAAGGCAGGGCCGGCTGCGACCTGCGCATACGTCATTCGGGCCTGCCCGTCCATATGGTGCAGCTTGCCGGCCGCGAGGCGGCACATATGGCCGAAGGCGCGCGCATCGCCGCCGGCGAGGGCGCCGACATCATCGACATCAATATGGGTTGCCCCGCCAAGAAGGTGACCGGCGGCTATGCCGGTTCGGCACTGATGCAGGACCTCGATCATGCACTGTCGCTGGTACACGCCGTGGTCGGCGCGGTCGGTGTGCCGGTGACGCTGAAGATGCGGCTCGGCTGGGACGAAACGGCGCTCAACGCGCCGGACCTGGCGCGCCGTGCCGAGCAGGCGGGCGTCAAGATGGTGACGGTGCACGGCCGCACGCGCTGCCAGTTCTATCAGGGCAATGCTGATTGGCGCGCAATAGCCCGCGTCAAGGCTGCCGTGTCGATCCCGGTTGTCGCCAATGGCGATGTGTCTTCGCCTGCGCAAGCAGCCGCTGTTCTGGAGCAATCCGGCGCCGATGCCGTGATGGTGGGCCGCGCCCACTACGGCGCGCCCTGGGTCGCCGGAACCATCGCGGCCGCGGCGGCAGGCGAGCTTGCCCGGCTACCGGAAAGCGCTGCGGAACTGACCGACTACATCATTGCCCATTACGAGGACATGCTTGCGCTCTACGGCGTCGAGAGCGGCCTGCGCCAGGCGCGCAAGCACCTCGGCTGGTATCTGGACCGCCATGCCGGCGCCGTTGCCGGCGAAAGGCGCAAGGCCATTCTCACGTCTTTCGATCCCACGCGGACGATTACCTTGCTTCGCGAGGTGTTTTCGGCCGCCGAGCAAGCACCCTTGCGGAGCGCCGCATGAACGCCTCCGTCAGCCAGGGCCCGGAAATGGCGGATGCTGCCCAGATCGTGCTCAACACCATCCGCCGTCCGGTCATCATGATCAGTTCGGAGGGGTTCATCACCTTCGCCAACGCCGATGCGGAGGACTTCTTCCGCTCGAGCGCGACGATGCTCGCCCGCAACACGCTGTCAAAGCTCATTCCCTTCGGCAGCCCGTTGCTGACACTGGTCGACCAGGTGCGCGAGCGCCGGGCCCCCGTCAACGAGTACCGGGTCGACGTGTCGTCTCCGCGTCTCGGCATCGAGAAGGTGGTCGATCTCTATGTCGCCCCGGTGCCGGAGTTTCCAGGCTCCGTCGTGGTGATGTTCCAGGAACGGTCGATGGCCGACAAGATCGACCGGCAGATGACGCACCGCGGCGCGGCGCGCTCGGTGACCGGTCTGGCGGCGATGCTGGCTCACGAGATCAAGAACCCGCTCTCCGGCATCAGGGGCGCTGCCCAGCTGCTTGAACTGTCCGCTTCCGACGAGGATCGCGCGCTGACGCGGCTGATAACCGACGAGACCGATCGCATCGTGTCGCTGGTCGATCGCATGGAGGTGTTTTCCGACGAGCGGCCGATTGACCGCTACCCCGTTAACATCCATGTCGTACTCGACCATGTGAAGGCGATCGCGAAGAACGGTTTTGCTAGGAAAATCAAGATATTGGAGGATTATGATCCTTCATTGCCTCCGGTTTTCGCCAAACGCGACCAGCTCATCCAGGTGTTCCTCAACCTGGTCAAGAACGCCGCCGAGGCGATCGGCGGCGATCCCCAAGGTGAAATCGTCCTGTCGACGGCCTTCCGGCCGGGCATTCGCGTTTCGGTTCCAGGCACTCAGGATCGCGTGTCGCTGCCGCTCGAGTTCTGCGTGCGCGACAACGGTTCCGGTGTTTCGGAGGACATCCTGCCGATCCTGTTCGATCCCTTCATCACCACCAAGCCGAACGGCTCGGGACTGGGCCTCGCGCTGGTGGCCAAGATCGTCGGTGAGCATGGCGGCATCATCGAATGCGAATCGACGCCGCGCGCGACAATGTTCCGCATCCTGATGCCGGCCTGGAAGGAAACGGCGCTCGGTGCCGATGAAGACGCTGAAGGAGACCGCAAATGACCGTTCGCGGCAATATTCTCGTCGCCGACGACGATGCGGCGATCCGTACGGTCCTCAACCAGGCCCTTTCGCGTGTTGGCCATGAGGTGCGCGTGACCTCCAATGCCTCGACGCTGTGGCGCTGGGTGGCGGCGGGCGAGGGAGATCTCGTCATCACCGACGTGGTGATGCCGGACGAGAACGCATTCGACATGCTGCCGCGCATCAAGAAAGCACGGCCGGAGCTGCCCGTCATCGTCATGAGCGCCCAGAATACGTTCATGACGGCGATCCGTGCCTCCGAGACCGGCGCCTACGAATATCTGCCGAAGCCGTTCGACCTCACCGAGCTCCTCAACATCGTCAACCGGGCGCTGTCGGAGCCTCGGCGCCCCAAGATCGACGCGCGGCCGGAAGAGCAGCCCGAGACCATGCCGCTGGTCGGCCGCTCGGCCGCCATGCAGGACATCTATCGCATGCTGGCGCGCATGATGCAGACCGACCTGACGGTGATGATTTCGGGCGAATCGGGCACCGGCAAGGAGCTGGTGGCGCGTGCGCTGCACGAATATGGACGCCGCCGTGGCGGCCCTTTCGTTGCCATCAACATGGCGGCTATCCCGCGCGACCTGATCGAATCGGAACTGTTCGGCCATGAGAAGGGCGCCTTCACCGGTGCGCAGAACCGCTCAACCGGCCGCTTCGAACAGGCCGAAGGTGGTACGCTGTTCCTTGACGAGATCGGCGACATGCCGATGGAAGCGCAGACGCGCCTGCTGCGCGTCCTCCAGCAAGGCGAATACACGACGGTCGGCGGCCGCACGCCGATCAAGACCGACGTGCGCATCGTCGCCGCCACCAACAAGGATTTGCGCACGCTGATCAACCAGGGGCTCTTCCGCGAGGATCTTTTCTATCGCCTCAATGTCGTGCCCCTCAGGCTGCCGGCACTGCGCGAGCGCTCCGAGGACGTGCCGGACCTCGTCCGGCACTTCTTCAAGCTCGGCGAGATGGAGGGTCTCCAGACCAAGCGTATCTCGTCGGGCGGCATCGAATTGATGAAGCGCTATCCCTGGCCGGGCAATGTGCGCGAACTGGAAAACCTGGTCCGCAGGCTCGCCGCGCTCTATTCACAGGACGAGATTTCCGCCGAGATCATCGAGGCGGAACTCAAGACCGGCGAGCGTCCCGTGGTGCCGGGCGGCGGCAACCTCATTCCCGACGACCTGTCCATCGGCCAGGCGGTCGAGCATTTCCTGCAGCGCTATTTCACCTCGTTTGCCGGCGAATTGCCGCCTGCCGGGCTGTACCAGCGCATTCTCTCGGAGGTCGAATATCCGCTGGTGCTGGCCTCGATGACCGCGACGCGCGGCAACCAGATCAAAGCCGCGGAACTGCTGGGGCTCAACCGCAACACGCTGCGCAAGAAGATTCGCGAACTCGGCGTCAACGTCTACAAATCGTCGCGCCAAGCCTGAGCCGGGATAGAGCCGAAGCGCTTTTCCGGGGGACTGTCCGCGAAAGATTTCCGTCCAGGCCACACTTGTTGCATAATCGCCACAATGCGTTGCATAGATCCGACGCAATCACTGGCTCTAGACGGCGACATGGCTTCGCAGGCTCCGACACCGAACGAACCGCTTTTCAACGACCCCGGCACGCGTGACGGGCGCCGGCTGCTGGCGCTGCCCGGCGTGGTGGCGGTCGTCGGTGCGCTGGTCATGGCGGCCATTTCGTTCGCGATCCTGGTCGGCGCGACGCCGATTGCGCCCGATGCCAGGACAACCTGGGCGCTGATCGCGCTCAACGCCATCTTCGTCCTGTTGCTGATCGCACTGATCGGCCGGGAGGTGCATCGCATCGTCATGGCGCGCCGGCATGGCAAGGCAGCCTCGCGGCTGCATGTGCGCATCGTGGCCATGTTCGCGCTCGTCGCCGCCATCCCCGCCATCATGGTGGCCATCATCGCATCGATCACGCTCGATATCGGCCTCGACCGCTGGTTCGAGATTCGCACCAAGACGATCGTCAATTCGTCGCTTTCCATCGCCGATGCCTATGTGCAGGAAAACGCGCGCAACCTGCAGGGCACGACGCTGTCGATGGCCTATGACCTCGACGCGTCGCGCACGCTTTACGGCCTCGACCGAACTGGCTTCCTCGATCTGATGAGCAAGGAGGCGGTGGGCCGCTCGCTGGCGCATGCCGCGCTGATCAAGCCCGACGGCTCCTTCGTGATGAGCGCCAAGACCGATGCCGACTTCGCCATGCCGGAACCGCCGGAGGGAGCGGTCGCCAGCGCCACCGACGGCAAGCCGGTTCTGATCGAGCCGCGCACGCGCAACATCATGGGCGCCATCGTCAAGCTGCGTGAGATCGAGGGGCTCTACCTCTACACGATCCGGCTGGTCGATCCCGAGGTGATAAAGGCGCGCCAGATCGTCAGATCGAACACCGACGAATATCGCAATCTCGAAGACAACAGGCGCACTTCGCAGGTGGCTTTCGCGTTGCCTTATCTGTCGTTGACTTTGATTATCATCCTGTCGGCAATCTGGACCGGCATTGCCGTGGCCGACCGGCTGGTGCGGCCGATTCGTCAGCTCATCGGCGCTGCCGACGAGGTCGCGACCGGCAATCTCGACGTCGCCGTGCCGGTGCGCCCGTCCGACGGCGACGTTGCCTCGCTCGGCAATACTTTCAACAAGATGCTGCAGGAATTGAAATCGCAGCGCAACGAGATCCTGTCGGCCAAGGATCTGATCGACGAGCGACGGCGCTTTTCGGAAGCGGTGCTGGCCGGTGTCACCGCCGGCGTCATCGGCGTCGATCCTTATGGCATCGTCACCATCGTGAACCGCTCGGCCGAGTCCATGCTGGCCATTTCGGCCAGTGCGGCGCTCGGGCAGAACCTTTCCGCCATTCTGCCGCATGTCGGCCGCGTCTTCGAGATCGGCCGCCAATCGGGCAAGCCCGTCTATCGCGAGCAGGTGACGTTTTTCCGCGCCGGCACGGAGCGGACTTTCAACGTGCAGATCACCATCGAGGCCGGCGATAACGGCACGGAGGAGAAATCCTACGTCGTGACGGTCGACGACATCACCGATCTGGTCCAGGCGCAGCGCTCCTCTGCCTGGGCCGATGTGGCGCGCCGCATCGCCCATGAGATCAAGAACCCGCTGACGCCGATCCAGCTTTCAGCCGAGCGCATCAAGCGCCGCTACGGCAAGGTCATCACCGAGGACCGCGAGGTGTTCGACCAGTGCACCGACACGATCATCCGGCAGGTCGAGGATATCGGTCGCATGGTCGACGAATTCTCCGCTTTCGCGCGCATGCCGAAGCCCGAGATGAAGTCCATAGACCTGCGTGAATCCCTGCGCGAGGCCTCCTTCCTGGTCGAGGTGAGCCGTTCCGACATCACGTTCGAGCGCATATTCGGCAACGAACCGCTCAAGGGTACTTTCGACAGCCGCCTGTTGGCGCAGGCTTTCGGCAACGTGATCAAGAACGCTGCCGAAGCGATCGACGGGCTGGAACAGAAGGACGGTTCGCACGGCATAATCCGGATTCAAGCCGGACGTCAGAATGGCGCGATTCGCATCGATGTCATCGACAATGGCAAAGGCCTGCCGCGGGAGAATCGTCAGCGGCTGCTGGAGCCCTACATGACCACACGTGAGAAGGGCACGGGCCTTGGCCTCGCCATCGTCAAGAAGATCGTGGAGGACCATGGCGGCAGGCTGGAGCTCCACGATGCGCCTGCGGATTTCCACGGCGGGTGCGGCGCGATGATCAGCATCATCCTGCCACCTGCGGCCGTGGCGCCAGCGCGCGGCGAAAGCAGGACGGAACACGAAAGAGAAACTGAAAAGGTCGGTAATGGCGTCTGATATTCTGATCGTCGATGACGAGGAAGACATCCGTGAGCTCGTCGCAGGCATACTGAGCGACGAAGGTCACGAAACCCGCACGGCATCCGATGCCGACACCGCGCTGGCAGCCATCGCCGACCGAGCGCCGCGGCTGATTTTCCTCGACATCTGGTTGCAGGGTTCGCGCCTGGACGGCCTGGCTTTGCTGGACGAGATCAAGACCATGCACCCCAACCTGCCGGTGGTAATGATTTCGGGCCATGGCAACATCGAGACCGCGGTCTCCGCCATCAGACGCGGCGCCTATGACTTCATCGAGAAGCCCTTCAAGGCGGACAGGCTGATTCTGATTGCCGAGCGTGCGCTGGAAACCTCCAAGCTGAGGCGCGAGGTTTCCGATCTCAAGCTGCGCAGCGGCGAGACCTTCGACCTGATCGGCATGTCGTCGGCGATGAGCCAGTTGCGCCAGACCATCGAGCGCGTCGCGCCGACCAACAGCCGCGTCATGATCATTGGGCCCTCCGGATCTGGCAAGGAGCTGGCCGCGCGCGCCATCCACACGCTGTCGGCACGCAAGAGCGCGCCTTTCGTGACGCTGAGCGCCGCCAACATCACGCCCGAACGCATGGAGATCGAACTGTTCGGCACCGAATCGAACGGTGTCGAGCGCAAGGTCGGCGCCCTGGAGGAAGCCCATCGCGGCATCCTCTACATCGATGAGGTGGCTGACATGCCGCGCGAGACGCAGAACAAGATCCTGCGTGTGCTGGTCGAACAGCAGTTCGAGCGCGTCGGCGGCACCAAACGGGTCAAGGTCGATGTCCGCATCATCTCCTCGACGTCGCAGAACCTGGAGGCGATGATCGCCGATGGCCGTTTCCGCGAGGATCTTTATCATCGCCTTGCGGTGGTACCGGTGACGGTGCCGGGACTTGCCGAGCGGCGCGAGGACATTCCTTATCTCGTTGACAATTTCATGAAGCAGATCGCCCGTCAGGCCGGCATCAAGCCGCGCCGCATCGGCGATGACGCCATGGCGGTGCTGCAGGCGCACAATTGGCCAGGCAATGTTCGCCAATTGCGCAACAATGTCGAACGGCTGATGATCCTGGCGCGCGGCGACAATGTCGATGCGCCGATCACCGCCGACCTGTTGCCGTCCGAAATCGGCGATGTCATGCCTCGCACGCCGAACCAGTCGGACCAGCACATCATGGCGCTGCCGCTGCGCGAGGCGCGCGAACAATTCGAGAAGGACTATCTGATCGCCCAGATCAACCGGTTCGGCGGCAACATCTCGAAAACGGCCGAGTTCATCGGCATGGAGCGTTCCGCGCTGCACCGCAAGCTGAAGTCGCTCGGCGTCTGACTGATATCTTGAGCGGTTCGGCGTTTGATGCATTGCCGGCCCGGTTCGATACCTTGCTCAAGCAGTTCCGGCCGGAAAACCGTTACACGCTTTCTGGAGTTGCTTCAGTGGCCCACGCGATTATCCATCACTGTTGAGGCGGAATCGCTTAAACAAGCCGAAGCAGATCCCCCGAGGTGACAAATGCCGCGTATTGCCTATGTGAACGGGCGCTACACCGCTCATGCCGATGCCGCTGTGCATATCGAAGACCGTGGCTACCAGTTCGCCGACGGCGTTTACGAGGTCTGCGAAGTGGCGCGCGGCTTCATCGTGGACATGCCGCGTCACCTCGCCCGGCTGAACCGTTCGCTGAGCGAGCTGTCGATCGGCTGGCCCGTCACCCCAGGCGTCCTGCCGCTCATCATGCGCGAAGTGGTCAATCGCAACCATGTCGTCAACGGCCTGGTTTACGTTCAGGTCACACGCGGCGTCGCCAGCCGCGACTTCGCCTTCCCCTCGGCTGATACCAGGCCGTCGCTGGTGATCACCGCCAGGAAGCTGGATCCCGCTGCTGGAGCCAAGCGGGCCGAGACCGGTATCGCCGTCATCACCGTGCCCGAGAATCGCTGGGATCGCGTCGACATCAAGAGCACCGGCCTGCTAGCCAATGTGTTAGCCAAGCAGAAGGCCAAGGAAGCTGGCGCGCAGGAAGCCTGGTTCGTGGATACGGACGGCAACGTCAAGGAAGGCGGGTCGTCGAATGCCTGGATCGTCACCAGGGACGGCGTTCTGGTCACCAGGCCCGCCGAGCACGGTATTCTGCGCGGCATAACCCGCACCACCATGTTTGAAGTGGCGGCCAAGCTCGGACTCAAGATCGAGGAACGCGGTTTTTCCGTCGCCGAGGCCAAGGCGGCGAGGGAGGCTTTCATCAGTTCCGCGACCACGATCGCCATGCCGGTCGTGGCCATAGACGGCGACCCGATCGCCAACGGCCACCCCGGCTCGATAACACTTTCGTTGCGGCAAGCCTTTTTTGACATTGCGGAAAAAAGTCCAGCCTGATAACCGCACAGGTGGAATGAACATCAATATATCTCGTTCTGCTTGTCGTTACTGACGACAAGACGGTGTTTGCGCGCTTGACATGTGCTGGTTAATTTGGCGCATTGGCCTGCAAACCGAAGGGGATCGGCGAAAGACAAGAACAATGGCGGAACGATCGCAAAACCTTCAGGACCTGTTCCTGAACTCTGTTCGCAAGAGCAAGAACCCGCTCACCATCTTTCTCATCAACGGCGTGAAGCTGACCGGCGTCGTCACTTCATTCGACAATTTCTGCGTCCTGCTGCGCCGCGACGGCCACTCCCAGCTCGTCTACAAGCACGCCATTTCCACGATCATGCCGAGCCAGCCGGTTCAGATGTTCGATGGCGAGGAAAGCCAGGGCGCCTGATTGGCACGTGAGAAGGACCCGGACCGCAGCGTTCGCGGAAAATCAGCACATCAGCCGGGGACGGAGGCCGAGGGTCCGACCCGGGCAGTTGTCATCGTGCCGGTGCTTACCCGCCAGCCGCGCGGCGAGGACGACACCAGCCGTCCGCGGTTGACGCGCTCGGCAGAGGCCCGTCATGATGAGGCGGTCGGCCTTGCCCGCGCCATCGATCTTGATCTGATCCACACGGCCGTGGTTACCATCAACGATCCACGTCCGGCGACCTTGCTCGGCAGCGGCAAGGTCGAGGAGTTGGCGGAGATCGTTAAGGAAGGGCACGCGGAGGTGGTCATCGTCGATCATCCGCTGACGCCGGTGCAGCAACGCAACCTCGAGAAGGAATTCAACGCCAAGGTGCTGGACCGCACCGGGCTGATCCTCGAGATCTTCGGCGAGCGCGCCCGCACCAAGGAAGGCACGCTGCAGGTCGAGCTTGCCCATCTCAACTACCAGAAGGGCCGGCTGGTGCGCAGCTGGACCCACCTCGAGCGCCAGCGCGGCGGTGCCGGCTTCCTCGGCGGCCCCGGCGAAACCCAGATCGAATCGGACCGGCGCGTCCTGCAGGACAAGATCGTCAAGCTGAAGCACGAGCTGGAGACGGTGCGCCGCACCCGCGACCTGCATCGTGCCAAGCGCAAGAAGGTGCCGTTTCCGGTGGTGGCCATCGTCGGCTACACCAATGCCGGAAAATCGACGCTGTTCAACAAGCTGACCGGGGCAGGGGTGCTGGCGCAGGACATGCTGTTCGCCACGCTCGATCCGACGCTGCGCCGCGTGCGGCTGCCGCACGGCACGCCGATCATCCTCTCGGACACGGTCGGCTTCATCTCGGACCTGCCGACGCATCTCATCGCGGCTTTCCGCGCCACGCTTGAAGAGGTGGTCGAGGCGGATCTCATCATCCATTTGCGCGACATCTCCGATCCTGACACATCCGCCCAGGCCGAGGACGTCGAGCGCATCCTGGCCGATCTCGGCGTCGACGCCGGCGATACCAAGCGGGTCATCGAGGTCTGGAACAAGGTCGACCTGCTCGATGAAGGCAATCGCGCACGGCTGCTTGCCGAGAGTACGGATGCCAAGGCGCCTCCCGTCGCCATATCGGCTGTCACGGGCGAAGGCATCGACGCGCTGAACGCGATCATCGAGACACGCATGTCCGGCGAGCTTGAAGATCTGACGGTGACGATCGGGCCGGCGCAGTTCGGCCTTGTCGACTGGCTTTACCGCAATGGCGATGTCGTTTCGCGAACCGACAATGACGACGGCAGCGCCACCATCTCCCTCAAGGCCACGCAAAGTGCCCGCGAAGAGATCGAAAGCAGATTGCGTCGCAAGAATAACGGCTAACGCCAGTTATTTCGCGCTCTTCGCTTCCTGCCAGAGCGCTTCCATTTCGTCCAGATCAGCCTTTTCCAGCGAGCTGCCGGAATTCTCCAGGGCCTGCTCGACATAGTGGAAGCGCGAACGGAATTTCTCGTTGGTGCCGCTTAGCGCTGCTTCCGAATCGAGCTTCAGGTGACGGCCGAGATTCACGACGGCAAACAGCATATCGCCGAATTCATCCTTGATCTCCGCGGTTTGGCCTTTGGCCAGCGCCTCGCGCAATTCGCCGATCTCTTCCTCGATCTTGTCGAGGATGGGCGCTGCCTCGCTCCAGTCGAAACCGACGCGGGCGGCCTTCTCCTGAAGCTTCAATGCCCGCGTCAGTGCGGGCAGGGCGACCGGCACGCTGTCCAGAAACCCCTTGCCGTTGTCTTCCGGGTCGAGTCCGCGCGCGAGACGGGCGCTACGCTTCTCGGCCTTCTCTTGTGCCTTGATCTTCTCCCACATGCCCTTGGCCATGCCGGCACTGCGGGCCTGTTCGTCGCCGAAAACATGCGGATGGCGGCGGATCATCTTCGTGGTGATGGCCTGGACCACGTCTCCGAAAGCGAACTCGCCGGCCTCCTCAGCCATCCGCGCGTGGTAAACGACCTGCAACAGGAGATCGCCGAGTTCGTCGCGCAGATCGTCGAGATCGCCGCGCGCGATGGCGTCGGCCACCTCATAGGCCTCCTCGATCGTGTAAGGCGCGATGGTCGAGAAATCCTGTTCGATATCCCAGGGACAGCCGGTCTTTGGCGCACGCAGCGCCGCCATGATTTCGATCAGGCGCGAAAT
The DNA here is from genome assembly GCF_006441495.1 of Mesorhizobium sp. B2-6-4. Classification (NCBI taxonomy): domain Bacteria; kingdom Pseudomonadati; phylum Pseudomonadota; class Alphaproteobacteria; order Hyphomicrobiales; family Phyllobacteriaceae; genus Mesorhizobium; species Mesorhizobium sp. B2-6-4. Next base: position 260,748 of record NZ_VFUE01000006.1, on the reverse strand, counting down.
GTCTTTCGATGGCTTCATGCGGCGGATGCTATCGCGCGGTCCGCGCGCGGCCAATGCTGTCGGCGAGCGAAGCGGGCTTGTCCACAGTTGCGCCGAACAAGTCCGGTCAGTCGAGCACGGAAACGATCGCCTTGGCGAGCTTGTCCATGCCGTCTTCCGGCAGGCCGGCGACATTGATGCGGCTGTCGCCGACCATGTAGACGCCATATTCCGCGCGCAGCCGTTCGACCTGCGCTTCCGTGAGCCCAAGCCGGGAAAACATGCCGCGATGGCTGGCGACGAAATCGAAGCGGTCGGAATTGGACTGCCGGCGCAGCGCCTCGGCGAATTGCACCCGAAGCCTGAGCATGCGCAGGCGCATCTCCTCGAGCTCGGCTTCCCAGTCCGCGCGCAAGACCGCGTCCTCGAGCACGATGCGCACTGCCGCTGCGCCATGGTCCGGCGGCATCGAATACATGGCACGAGCCGCCGACAGCATCTGGCCCAGCGCCACGTCGGCCTGCGCGCCGTCCCTGGCCAGGATCATCGCCGCGCCGACACGGTCGCGGTAGACGGCGAAGTTCTTCGAGCAACTGGACGCGACGACCATTTCCGGAACTTTTTCGGCCAGCAGCCGCAGTCCGGCGGCATCGGCCTCGAGGCCATCGCCAAAGCCCTGATAGGCAATGTCGACAAACGGCAGCAGGCCGCGCTCGACGACGAGATCGGTGACAGCGGCCCACTGCGCGATGTCCAGATTGGCGCCGGTCGGGTTGTGGCAGCAGCCATGCAGCAGCACCACGTCGCCGCCCTTCGCGGTGCGCAGTGCTGCCAGCATGTCGTCGAAGCGAACGGCGCCCGATATCGCGTCGAAATAGGGATATTCACGGATTTGCAGCCCGGCGGCGCGCATCACTGGCATGTGGTTCGGCCAGGTGGGGTCGGACAACCAGACCGTCGCATCGGCACGGGTTCGCTTCAAAAGCTCGGCTACCAGCCGCAGCGCGCCGGAGCCGCCCGGCGCCTGCGCAGCACGGATCCGCGTCATGTCTGCATCCGCACCGAAGGCCAGCCTGGCCATCACGGTATTGAACCCGGTGTCGCCGGCGAGGCCGAGATAAGTCTTGGTGTCCTGACCCTGCAGCAGCCGCTTCTCCGCCTCGCGCACGGCCCGCATGACCGGCGTCTTGCCGTCGCGATCCTTGTAGACGCCGACACCGAGGTCGACTTTGTCGGGTCGAGGATCGGCACGATAGAGGCCGATCAGGGCAAGGATCTTGTCGGCGGCAGCCGGCTGAAGGTTTTCAAACATCTGCATGGTTCCGTTGGCGCGGCGGAGTGATACGCAAATCGACCCCCTTGCACCAGCGGTTTTAACTCGCGCCAGCCTGAATCGCATAGCCTGGCATCGCTGCGAGCTACCTCGGCGGCTGCATATCTGCGGCGTTTCGCGAAAAAATCTGCGGGGCCGGGATTAAAACCCCCACATGTTCCGTAAACAGGGCATGAAACGGTCGATGCCACGCTTCGATATCGTCGGACAACTCGGTTCGCTCAGGCGTTACGCGCGCTCGCTGACGCGCGACGGTGCCGATGCCGAGGATCTCGTGCATGACGCTCTTGTGCGCGCCTATGAGCGGCGCGGCACCTTCCGCTCGGGCGGGAACCTGCGAGCCTGGCTGCTGTCCATCGTCCACAACACGTTCATCGACCGCATGCGCTCGCGCCGCTCGGAGGCAGCGCGCCTCGAACAGGCGGGATACCTTGCGGACGGCAGCGCGCCGGCGCCGCAGGAGCATTCGGTGCGCCTGGGCCAGGTGCGCGATGCTTTTTTCAGCCTGCCCGAAGAACAGCGCTCGGCCCTGCATCTCGTCGCCATTGAGGGCCTTTCCTACAGCCAGGCGGCCGATGCCAGCGGCGTGCCACTCGGAACACTGATGTCGCGCATCGGTAGGGCGCGCGCCGCGCTTCGGGAGATGGAGGAGGGGACTCCGACGAAGGCGAAAAATCACCTCAGGATTGTTGGAGGCCCGTCATGACAGGAACTATCGACCCCGTGACGGACGCCGATCTCGACGCCTATGTCGACGATCAGCTCGACGTCTCGCGCCGTATCGAAGTCGAGGCCTTCCTCTCCGCCCGGCCGGAAGCGGCCGCGCGTGTGATGTCGGATCTCAGGATGCGGGACGAACTGCGCGTGGCGCTGGCCGGATCAGGCGGCATGGCGAGGCCGGTGACGACCGATGCCGCGCGGCGCCTGGAGAGGGGGCTTGCCCGGGGCCGCATCTTCGGCGTCTTGCAACGTGCCGCGGCGGTGGCCGCTTTCGTCGCCGCCGGCTGGCTGGCCAACGGCATCGTCGGGCCGATGTCGGTGACCAGGGTCGTCGCCTCGCCGCAGCCGCCCGCCTATGTCGACGAGGCGGTGCGCGCACACAGGACGACCCTTGTGCGCGAAAGCATGTCTTCGCAGGCCGAGGCGCCAAACTACAATGCCGGCGAAATCCGCGCGGCGACGGCCATCGTCATGCCGTCCTTGCCCAAGGACTGGAAGGTCCGCGACGTGCAGGTCTATCCATCGCGCTTCGGCCCCAGCGTCGAGATGGCGGTCGAGACCAAGGAGATGGGCTTGGTGTCGCTGTTCGCGATACGGCCGGGAACCTTCGACGTGGTCAAGCCGACCGTCGCGCCCTCGGGCGACATTTCCTCGGCCTATTTCCAGATCGGCGAGGTCGCTTATGCGGTGGTTGCGCAAAGCGAGGTCCGCGACCTCGACCGCGCCGCCGAGACGCTTGCGAGAACGCTTTACTGATCCGTTCACAAAGGAGAATGCAAATGAACACGCCCAATCTGGGATACCGCGTCGGCACCGGCGCACAAAGCGGCGCCCTCTACGACGAGGGCCTGCGCCAGCACATGCTGCGCGTCTACAACTATATGGGCCTCGGCCTCGTGGTCACCGGCCTCATCGCGTTCATGGTGTCGTCGACGCCCGCGCTCTACGTGCCAATCTTTTCCAGCCCGCTGAAATGGGTGGTGATGCTGGCGCCGCTCGCCTTCGTCCTGCTGTTCTCGTTCAAGATGCAGACGATGTCGGCGGCAAGCGCGCAGGCGATGTTCTGGGCCTTCTGTGCGGTCATGGGTCTGTCGCTGGCCTCGGTCTTCCTGGTTTTCACCGGAACCAGCATCGCACGCACCTTCTTCATCGCCGCCACCATGTTCGGCGCCACCAGCCTCTACGGCTACACGACCCGGCGTGACCTGACCCAGTTCTCGTCCTTTCTGATCATGGGCCTGATCGGCGTGGTGATCGCCAGCATCGTCAACATCTTTCTCGGCTCGACCGCTTTGCAGTTCGCCATCTCGGTGATCGGCATCGCCGTGTTCATCGGCCTGACTGCCTGGGACACGCAGTCGATCAAGGAACAGTATGCGGAGAACTTCGACGCGGAGTCGCGGCAGAAGCTGGCCGTTTTCGGCGCCTTCTCGCTCTACCTCAACTTCGTCAACATCTTCCAGCTGTTGCTGAACTTCACCGGCGAGCGGGAATAGTCCGAACTGTAGCAGGCAACACCTTGCATCTTGCCGTGGCCGGAGGGAAATCTCCGGCCACTCTTCATTTGAGACGGCGCCTTGCCCGCTTGTGCCATCGCACGTTCATCGTGACTGTGTGAAACGCAATGCAAACCGCCGCCTTGAGTTCACGCCTGGCCATTTGCTAGCCTGCCGGCCAAGCAAAGACAAACCGCGAGAACATATGGCACAGGACAGCCAGACACTTCATGGCGACGACATCTCGGCCGTTATAGTCGGGCAGGGGGCCGAACTGGTCTCGCTGCGGGATGCGGATGGGCTGGAGCTTGTGTGGCAGGCCGGACCGGCCTGGCGCCGTCATTCCCCGGTGTTGTTTCCGATCGTCGGCCGGCTGAAGGGCGACCAACTGCGCCATCGCGGCCAGACCTATCCGATGACGCAGCACGGCTTCGCCCGCGATAAGTCGTTTGCCTGGGCGGAGAGGGGTTCTCGGTCCTGCATGCTGGTGCTCACCGACGACACGGAGACCCGAACGCACTACCCCTTCGCCTTCCGTCTGGCGGTAACCTACACTCTCGACGGCCGGCAGCTTGGCGTCACGTTCGAGATCACCAACACCGGCGACGAGCCGCTACCGGCGTCGATCGGGGCGCACCCGGCATTCAACTGGCCGCTGCTGCCGGACCTGCCCAAGGAGGCCTACCGCCTGACCTTTGCAAAGCCCGAGCATGCGCCGATCCGCCGTCTCAAGGACGGGTTACTGCTGGCGGCAAGGCAGCCGACGCCCATCGAGGGCAACATTCTCGCTTTGTCGGATCGGCTGTTTGACGAGGATGCCTTGATCCTGGACCAGCCTTCCAGCACCGCTGTGCGTTACGGTGCCGATCGTGGTCCGGCGATCGAGATGCATTGGAACGGATTCCGGGAATTGGGCGTCTGGTCAAAGCCGGGCGGCGCGCCATTCCTCTGCATCGAACCCTGGCACGGCCTCGCCAGCCCGGTGGATTTCGATGGCGAATTCGCCGACAAGCCAGGAGTGATGCTGATCGAGCCGGCCGGAAGGCGCGTGCTCGGCTATCGGATCGAACTTCAGCCGCAGACGCATTAGCTGAAAGGCTGGCGTCGCGTTCATGGATGGTGGAGTTGTTCGTAAACATCCAGCTCGCTTGATTTGGAGGAATGCAGCATGGACCGATTCACCGGCGGTTGCCTGTGCGGCAACGTCCGAATTGTGGCGACTGGACGCCCATACCGGGTGGGCCTTTGTCACTGTCTCGACTGCCGCAAGCATCACGGGGCGCTTTTTCATGCTTCCGCGATTTTCCCTCAGGATGCGGTGACGATCGATGGCGAAACCCGTGACTACGCCGGGCGGTTCTTCTGTCCCCGTTGCGGCTCGACCATTTTTGGTCGCACCGCCGACGAAATCGAAGTGAACCTGGGATCCCTGGATGCCCCGGACCAACTGACGCCGACCTACGAAAGCTGGATCGTCCGTCGCGAGTCCTGGTTGCCGCCGTTTCCGCTCACGAGACGATATGAGCGCGATCGTGACGCCACGGGCCGCTTCGAGGAGTAGACAAACGGCGGGAAGGCGGCGTGGTCAGGGGACCAGCGGCGCTTCACTCCGGAAGGCCGGCCTTGCGGAAGCCATCGACGAAATGGTCGAGCATCGCCGGATCGCGGAAGGGCTCCGTCCAGACCCAGTGGCTGGTGGTGAAATGCGGATTGCCGACGAGGAACAGTTCGACTTCCGCGCGCGCCTCATCGAGCCGTCCGAGCTGCGCGAGGCTGGCCGCCAGGAAGCGGCGTGAGCTGGTGCGGTAAGTCTCGTCCCGACGCAACGTCTCGACCGCGGCCTCGTAGTCGCGCGCCGCATATTGCGCCGCGCCGAGCGTCAGATAGTACCAGCTTGCCGGAAACGGGTTGAGCCGGAACGCCTTGCGGATCTGTTCGAGTCCTTCCTCGACCCGCCCGGCCAGCACGGAGATGTCAGACAAAGTCGCCCAGGCATCGGCCTCGTTGGGGTCGAGCTCGAACGTTCTGGCGAACTCGGCATCCGCCTCGGCGAAGTTGCGTTCATAGGCAAGCAGGTTGCCGAGCACCCATCGGCAGCCGGCGTCGTTGGGATCGATCGCCACCGCCTTGCGCGCCAGCTCCAGGGCAATACGGCGGTTGGGTTCCACCGGCTCGCCCCAATGCACCCATCCCATCCAGTGGTTCATGGCAAGCCAGCGATAGGCCTCGGCATAGTCCGGATCGAGCGCGACCGCGCGCGTCAGCATCAGATGCGCCTCCCGCGCGGTCTGCGGCGAATCGTCGATCAGCTTGCGCGCCCGCACGCACAGATCGTAGGCCTCGAGAGTCTTGGGCCGATTGCGCGGCGGCGGCGCGCGCAGCCGGCCAAGCAGCGCCTCCACGATCTTGGCCGTCACCTCGTCCTGAACGGCAAAGATATCGTCCAGGCCGCGATCGAAGCGTTCCGCCCACAGGTGATCGCCGCTCGCCGCGTCGACCAGCTGGGCGTTGATGCGCACGCGCCCCGCGGCACGTCTTGCGCTGCCCTCCAGGAGGTAGCGCACGCCAAGCTCCCGGGCGATCTCGCGCACGTCCGCCGCCTTTCCCTTGTAGGCGAAGGTCGAATTGCGCGCGATGACGAACAGACCCGAGGCCCTGGACAGGTCGGTGATCAGGTCTTCGGTCAATCCGTCGGCGAAGGGCTCCTGTTCGGGGTCGTTGCTGAGATTGACGAAGGGGAGCACGGCTATCGACGGTTTGTCGGGCAGCGGCAAAGCTTTTCGGTTCGCGCCATCGAGGGGTTCGACGATCCCCGTGAAGCGGTAGCCGACGCGCGGAACAGTGGTGATCCATTCACCGCCGTCGGCGGACGGACCAAGCAGCTTGCGCAGCTGCGCGATCTGGACGGTGAGATTGCCTTCCTCGACGGCCGTACCCGGCCACGCCGCATCCATCAGCTTGGCCTTGTCGAGGATTTCGCCAGGCCGCCCGACGAGCGCCGCCAACAGCTTCAGCCCGCGGTAGCCGACGGCAACAGGATCATCGTTCCGAAGCAGCGTTCCCGCATCCGGATCAAGCACGAACGGACCGAAGGCAAAGCGCGATCCCTGCATAAGGCGCATCTATAGCCCGTTTGGAAATTTTGAGAACTATTTGGGAGAGCTTAATTACGGCACTGTTCGCATCCGGCACAATTCAACCTCTTTCAGGTCGAGGTCCCAAGTCGAGGACCCACCCTCAAACCATAGGAGGTTGCCATGAACGATACCCTTGCATCGACGCGGTGTCCGACGGTGCGGCCGAGAATGCCTGTAGTGCTGGCGGAAGCGTCGCGTCGGCACTTGGCGACCCTGCGAAGCATTGTCGCGGCCTGGCACGATCGGACCTGGCGCGAGCGGATACGCTTTCGCTGGGAGCTTGAGCGAATGTCGAAGGACAATCCCCATCTGATCGACGACATCGGACTGACGAGAGGGCAGGTCGAGGCAGAGCTCGCAAAGCCTTTTTGGGAACGGTAGGCCGAATGCTGCAACCAGAGCGAGCGGAGCTCATTGAAAGTTCTGGGGTAGGGAGGTTGCCTCGAGAAGCCGGGGGCAAACCAGCAGCGCGTCGCCAGATCCAAAGCACGAACTCGCCGAGGTCATCGACCAGGTGGATCCTTACGGCTGCATCATGGCCGGCGAAATGATCTGGTTGAGCGCAAGGACAGGAGTTCCAGACCGCGGCCTCGGCCCAGCTGGCGCCCCTCGTCAACAAAATGGTTGTGGCCCAATGTTTTCTGCGCCGCTACCGATGACTTTATCGCATTGCGAGGCTATTCGGACTTATTGCTATATGCTTGGCGTCTAAATATTCATATCCTAATAAGGCTTCGCGTTGCTCACCCACATTCTTGATTTGTTCCGGGCCACCAAACACAGGCACCGGGAAATGCTCGCTCCCTTCCCGATAAACCCACAGCCGTCCGGCAACCCGGACAAGGCCGGTGAAATCGTGGCGTTCTTTACGATCAACTCCTTCTATGAGACAGAAGCCGCTCGCATGACCGCGTCAGCGTGGCGTCTTGGCCTTTCTGTCCAAGCCCGGCCATTCGCCGACGCTGGATCCTGGGTGCGCAACGCGAGCCTGAAGCCGACATTCCTTGTCAATATGCGTAGGAGGCTTCAGGGACCGCTGCTGTATGTGGACGTCGACACGGTCTTCCATCATGATCCCTGGCCGGAGCTCGCCGGTTTTGATTGCGACATCGCGGTCTATCGCGAAAGTGGCCGGCTGATGGCTGGAACCATCCTCATCAACGATACGCCGGCTGCTCGCGAGATCCTCGCCTTGTGGAAGAAGCGCAGCGATGAAAACCCGGAAGTCTGGGATCAGGTCGTGCTGCAGGAAATCCTCGACGAAGATCAGGCCTCGGCAAGCCCGCGCTATCGCGAAGGCCAGCTCCCGGCGCCGTTCTGCTGGGTGTTCGACCGCCTTGAGAATGGGAAGCCCGATAAGGTGTATATCGAGCAGCTCCAGGCGAGCCGGGAAATCTATGAGCGGCACGCTCGCGGCAAAGCACGCAGAGGTCTCAACCGTCGGCAGGACCGAGTCCGGACCATTGAGCGCATTCTTGACGAACACAGAGAGCGGCTACGCAGGTAGCCGACGACAGCCATTGCTGCAGCTTCGATGCCCTCGCGGGCGGCGACGAAGCGGCTGCCATGTGGCCTGTGATCTGCAAAGCGTTCATTCCAATTCACCAGTTTAGCAGAACGGGCACCAAAAACCGTGTCAGGAGAGTTGAGGTGGGGAGATTGGCTGCGCACAAGCAGGAGCGACATTCCCACCTTGCCGAAAGTCGCATAAGATAGATTATGGAACTAAGCTTCCAGCTCGGGTCTCAGGATCGGCCGTCGGTTGCCGGTCGAATGCGATCTTACGTCCGCCGGTTCCGGTGTGGAGACAGGGTTCACAGACTGAACCCCGTTCAACAGAGCAGCCCGCCTTGGACGGGCTGCGTTGGCATCTTAGGCAGGTCTAGGCAGGTCTACTCGGCGGCGCCGATCGCCTTGAGCCCGGCGGCGGCGCATTTGGCGTCGATATCGCCCGAAGGAGCACCGCCGACGCCAATGCCGGCCACCAGGGCATCGCCGAACTTGACCGGCAAGCCGCCAGCCTGGATCACCATGCGACGATCCATGTCACGCATGCCGTCATTTGCCGGCTTGGAGGCTATGAATTCGGCGAGCCCCGCAGTGTCGCGACCCAAGGCTGCCGCGGTGAAGGCCTTGCCTTCGGCGCTGGATGCGGTGTGTGCGCCGGAATTATCGGCCTTGAGCAGCACTTGCGTCGCGCCGCTCCGCGCCACGATGGCGACGCTGACATTGCTGCCTTCGGCAGCGCAGGCCTCCAGCGCGGCTTGTGCTGCCTTGGTTGCCCGCTCAAGCGGCAAGTAAGGGACGGTTGGCAATTCCTGCGCTGTGGCAGCGATAGGAGCAAGAAGCGTCACTGTAAGTACGAGTTCGCGAATCATCGGGCCTCTCCTTTCCAACTAACGGGCAAAGGTTAGCGCCTCTTGCTCTCAATGTATATTTTAGGAAGCCATCACATAGACTGCCTGTCAGGCCTGCAATGCAGATCGACGAGCATCCACCGGCCTGACAATGCAATCCTCTTTTGGCATTTTGCAATCTTGAAGCGACAGCGAACTGGCGGCGGCCGTGTGGCGATCCCAGGTGCAAGATCTCGACATCGGACCTGTATCGGCGGCTCGCTGCCAGGCGATCAGTGCCATCAGCTATGAAGAGAATATTCTATCTGTCTGATCTATAACGAATTTCAAGCGCCATGCCATCAAATGCCGGCTCGACATTTGCCGGAGTCTCAGCCATCACGGTAGCGTAGTCCAGCGGCCCATGCATATGGGTCAGCACAGCCTGTTTCGGGGCCAGCCGCTCGATCCACTCAAGCGCCTCGCCAAGCGACAGATGGCTCGGGTGCGTCCTGTACTGCAGCGCGTCGATGATCAGGACATCGAGATTACGCAGCCGTTCGGCGGTGGCAGCCGGAAAATCGCTGATGTCGGGGCAATAGGCTAGTCCGCCGATGCGGAAGCCGAGCGATATGATGTCGCCATGGACCTGCGGCAGCGGCTCGAGGGTGAGGGCACCGCCCTCGCCTTCGATCACGACCGGCTTTGTGTGATCGATGATATGGGCGTCGACAATCGGTGGATAGGAACTGCCTGGCGGCGTCTCGAAACAGTAGCCGAAGGCCTGGCGCAGCCGCAGCATCGTTGGCTGGTCGGCATGGATATCGATCCGCTGCCGCTGGTCGAGCACGAAGCCGCGCAAGTCGTCGATGCCGTGGATGTGGTCGGCATGTGGATGGGTGTAGACGACGGCATCGATGCGTTTGACCGAGGCCATCAGCATCTGCTGGCGGAAATCCGGTCCTGTGTCGATGACGACGGTGGTGCGGGCGCCGCTCTCGGCAATCCGCTCGACAAGGGCTGCCGTGCGCATGCGCCGATTTTTCGGATTGTGCGGATCGCAATTGCCCCAGTCGCCGGTGATGCGCGGCGTGCCCGGTGACGAGCCGCAGCCGAGAATGGTGAGGCGCAGCCGGTCTGTCATCGTTCAGGCGCTTTGCTCGGCGGGGCGCGGCATCTTGCCGAACAGCCGGAAGAAATTATCGGTCGTCAAAGCTGCGATTTCACCTTCGCTGATGCCGATCGTCTCGGCCAGAACCCTGGCCGTGTGCGCGACATAAGCGGGTTCGTTGCGCTTGCCGCGAAATGGGATCGGCGCGAGATATGGCGCATCGGTCTCCACCAGCAGCCGGTCGTGCGGCAGGTCGGCGGCTATGGCGCGTATTTCGGCCGAATTCTTGAAGGTCAGGATGCCGGAAAACGAAACATAGCCGCCCAGCGAGACGCCGACCTCGGCCAGCCTGCGTCCCGACGAAAAACAGTGCAGGACGAACGGGAAGGCGCCCTTCCCCGTTTCTTCCTCAAGGATATGAGCCATGTCGTCGTCGGCGTCGCGCGAATGGATGACCAGCGGCAGGCCCGTCTCGCGAGCAGCGGCGATGTGGTTGCGCAAACCCTGCGCCTGCGCATCGCGGGGCGCTTTGTCATAGAAATAGTCGAGCCCGGCTTCGCCGATCGCCACCACCTTGGGATGGGCGGACCGGCGCACGAGATCCGCCGTCGTCACGTCAAGCTCTTCGGCGGCATTGTGCGGATGGGTTCCGACGGAACAGTACACTTCGTCGAAAGCGTCAGCGATTTCAAGTATTTGCTGAAATCGCTTCACGCGCGTCGAAATCGTCACCATGCGGCCGATCCCGGCGGCCAGGGCACGGGCGACGACGGCCGCCCGCTCCTCGGCGAAGTCCGGAAAATCCAGATGGCAGTGGCTGTCGACGAGCATCAGCCGTTCGCTTCCGGCTGATCGACATAACGCGGAAACACGCCTCCTGGTACAGGCAACGCTCTGCCCGGCACAAGCGCATGATCGGCGTGGAGATGCACGAAATTGCGCTCGTCTGCCGGCACGGCCAGCAGGTCAAGCAGCTTCGCGGCCGATCCTGGAATAAAGGGTTGGCACAGAATCGCCACGCGCCGGACCACCTCGGCCGTTGTCCACAGCACCGTTTGCATGCGCTCGGGGTTAGTCTTCTTCAGTGCCCAGGGTTCCTGTCCGGCGAAATACCGGTCGGCTTCGGCCACCACGCCGAAGATCGACGCCAGCGCCAGATGGATGCCCTGCTCGGCCATTGCCTTGCGCGCGGCGGCAAGAGCGGCCGCCGCCTGATCGAGGATTGCCTTGTCGGCATCCGTCAGCTCGCCGCGCGTCGGCACCACGCCGCCGCAGTTCTTGGCGATCATCGACAGCGAGCGCTGCGCCAGATTGCCGACGCCGTTGGCAAGGTCGGCATTGGTGCGGTTGACGATCGCTTCGTGGCTGTAGCTGCCGTCCTGGCCGAACGGCACCTCGCGCAGGAAGAAATAGCGAACCTGGTCGAGCCCGTAATGCTCTATCATGGTGAAGGGGTCGATGACGTTGCCGACCGATTTCGACATCTTCTCGCCGCGGTTGAACAGGAAGCCGTGGCCAAAGACGCGCTTCGGCAGCGGAATGCCTGCCGACATCAGGAAGGCCGGCCAGTAGACGGCGTGGAAACGCACGATGTCCTTGCCGATGATGTGCGCATCGGCCGGCCAGAATTTCCAATTGTCTGCGTTTTCATCGGGATAGCCGACGCCGGTAATGTAGTTTGTCAGCGCGTCGACCCAGACATACATCACGTGCTTTTCGTCGCCGGGCACCGGCACGCCCCAGTCGAACGTCGTGCGCGAGATCGACAGGTCTTTCAGTCCCGATCTGACGAAGCTCATCACTTCGTTGCGCCGCTCGGCCGGGCCGATGAAATCCGGCTGGCCCTCGTAGAGCGCCAGCAGTTTGTCCTGATAGGCCGAAAGCCGGAAGAAATAGCTTTCCTCCTCGACCCATTCGACCGGCGTTCCTTGCGGGCCATAGCGGATATTGTCGGGACGAACCTCGGTTTCCTCCTCGCCGTAATAAGCTTCGTCACGCACCGAGTACCAGCCGGCATAGCCGCCCTTGTAGATGTCTCCATTGGCAGCCATCGCCTTCCAGATCGCCTGAGAGGCCGCGTAGTGCCGCTCTTCGGTGGTGCGGATGAAATCGTCGTTGGAGGCGTTGAGCGCGGTCGCCATGCGCTTGAACTCAGCCGAATTGCGGTCGGCCAGTTCGCGCGCAGAAATGTCTTCCTTCTTCGCCGTCTGCAGCATCTTGATGCCGTGTTCGTCGGTGCCGGTGAGAAAGAAGACCTGCTTGCCGTCGAGCCGCTGAAAGCGGGCCAGCGCATCGGTGGCGATCAATTCGTAGGCATGGCCGATATGCGGCTTGCCATTGGGGTAAGAGATCGCGGTCGTGATGTAGAATGTATCGCGTGACATGAATGAACCGTCATGAATGTCTGAATGGAAGGCGTGGCGGTGGATATCGCATCGGGGTGGCGATTGCCATCCCGAGGGAACCATCACATTCGCATTGCAGACTTCAGGCGGTCGATCATGGTCAAGGCGTGCTGCTTCTTGTCGAGATTGTAGGTATCAGTCTCAGATATAGCGTCCAGCGCCTCATGCCAAGTGTCCGACAGCGTTTTGGCTCGTGCGAGATCGCCGGCCAGCGCCGCCCGGCTCGCCGCATCGGACAACAGATCGAGCGCGCGGCGGTTGAAGATATCGAACTGGATCGCCTGGTCGCGCCCGGCCACGACTTCGGCAAGGCGATAGGCGCCGGCGATGTCGCTCTTGCCGGCGCTCACCAGGGCGTCCAGCGTTTCGGCGATCTCCAACCCGCCATACTGCGTCAGGAGGATCGCATTGCGGGCGCTGCCCCCTGCCCGCGCGGCAAGGGCTGTCCGCGCGGCCGGATCGTCCGGCGGAGGCGGCTCGGCAGTTTCCAGCACCGCCATCAGCTCGTCGGCATCGAGCGGCGACAGCCGAACCAATTGGCAGCGCGAGCGGATCGTCGGCAACAGGCTGCCCGGTGCATGGACGATGAGGATGAACAGCGTTCGCGCCGGCGGCTCCTCAAGATTCTTCAGCAAGGCATTGGCTGCATTGGTGTTCATGTCGTCGGCCGGGTCCACGATCACCACCCGGTAGCTGCCGTCATGCGAAGTCATCGACAGGAAGCGATTGACCTTGCGGATCTCGTCGACGGTGACGACCGTCTTGAAGCTCTTCGTCTTGTCGTTCAGCGGCCGCGTCAGGTGCAGCACGCCGGGATGCGCGCCGGTGGCGATCTGGCGATACAGCGAGGACGCCGGATCGGGAACGGCGAGCGTCTCCGGCGCCTGCTCGAAGGCCGGATGCTTCAGGAGATGATGCGCCAGATGGAACGCGAGCGTCGCCTTGCCGATGCCGAGCGGTCCGGTGAAGATCAGCGCGTGCGGCAGCTTTCCAGCGCGATAGGCGGCGGCGAGCATGGCGGCGGCCTGCCCGTGCCCGACCAGGCGTGGCGTTTCGGACGGTTCAGGGACGCCGTCCAGCGTGTCATGCTGTTCCGGCGCGATGCGTTCGAAGATCATGCGGGTGCGGTCTGTCTGTTGCGCATGGGCGCCCTCGCCTCCAGCGCCGCGAACACCGTGGCGGTGACGACATTTTCTACCGCATCGGGAGCGGCGGATGCGTCGATCACAACGCAGCGCTCCGGCTCGGCCGCGGCGATCGCCAGGAACGCCTCGCGGCGCGCCTGGTGGATGGCAAGCGTTTCCTTTTCGAAGCGATCGGGGCCGGCGCCGGCGCCGCGACGCACTGTTGCGCGTCTCAGGCCTTCCGTGGGATCGATGTCGAAGATCAGCGTCATGTCGGGCATCATGCCATTGATGGCGACCTGCTCCAGCGTCTCCATGAACACCGGGTCGAGGCCGCCGGTGACGCCCTGGTAGACGCGCGAGGAATCCAGGAAGCGGTCGCATAGGACAATGGAGCCGCGCTCGACCGCCGGGCGGATGACCTGCTCGACATGGTCGGAGCGCGCCGCCGCGAAAAGCAGCGCTTCCATCTTCGGCCCGAACGGCTCGGCGGCGCCCGAGAGCAGCACATGCCGGACCGCTTCCGCGCCCGGCGAGCCGCCCGGTTCCCGGGTGACGAGGACGTCGTACTTCTTGGCGCGCATCTTTCCCGCCAGCCGCTCGATCTGCGTCGACTTGCCTGCTCCTTCGCCGCCTTCGAAGGTGATGAAAAATCCGCGTGCCAATCGAAAGGCCTTTGTCCCTTATTTGAATGGATTCTAGCGCTCTAGATAGTCCGCGTTCGGGGAAACGTCCATGCCGCCGGCGTTATCGCATGCCGCTCAAAAGTGACCTCGGCTGGAGAGAACGACATGCATAAACAAAGACGCCAAAGCGCATAGCGTGAATCCGGTTCAGCGCGACGCGCTTTAGCGGAGCCAGCCGACGGCCAGTTCCTTGACGGCGTCGAGGGCGCGTTGCGGCAGCGTGCCGATGCCGATCGATTCGGCGGCGAACAGCGGCGTCTCCTGGCTCAGTGTGTCGCCGATCCAGACCCGCAGCACGCCTACCGGCTGCCCCTCCTCCACGGGTGCGGCAACCGGTCCGTCATAGACGATGCTCGCCGTCAGCTTGTCGCGGTTGGCTACCGGCAGGAAGATGGCGATCGGCCCTTTCGCCTTCAGCGTCACGCCGGCTTTAATGCCGCCGAAAACCTGAGCTTGGCCCACCACCTCGTCCTTGGCGAAGATTTGCGTCTTCTCGAAGGAACGGGCACCCCATTCGAGCAGCTTGCGCGCCTCCTCGGCGCGTTCCTTGTCGCTGGCGAGCCCGCTCATCGCCGCGATCACCCGCGCGCCATTGTGGCCGACCGAGCCGACTATGCCAAAGCCGGACACCTCACTGCTGCCGACCGCCAGGCCGTCGGCGCCGATGTCCATCGCCAGCAGCGGGTTGCGATTCCTCTGCGAAATCTTGTTCCAGGTAAAATCCTTCAGGCCGTAGTAGCGATAAAGGTCCGGATACTCGCGCCACAGATGCAAAGCCAGCATTGCCAGCTCGCGCACGCTCGTCTGCTGGCCCTCCGCCGGCAGCCCGGTCGAATTGACGAAAGTCGATTTGGCCAGGCCGATCTGGCGGGCGCGTTCGGTCATCTGCGCGGCGAAATTGTCCTCGGACCCGGCCAAGCCTTCGGCCAGCACGATACAGCCGTCATTGGCCGCCTGCACCGTCACGCCCTGGATCAGGTCCTCGACCCGGACCGCCGATTTGAGCTTGGCAAACATCGTCGACGTTCCCGAAGGGGCGCCGCCCTTGCGCCAGGCGTTTTCACTCACCACGAACGTGTCGTCGAGGGTCAGGCGCCCGGACTTGATGGCGTTGAACACCACTTCCATCGTCATCAGCTTGGCCATCGAGGCCGGCTGTATCGGCTTGTCGGCGTCCTTGGAAAACAACACCGTCCCTGTGTCGGCGTCTATCATGAAGGCCTGGGCTGCCTTGGTCTCGAAAAGCTGCGCGCTGGCGGGCGCGATGCAAAACAGCAGCAGGGCCAATCCCAGAAATCCGGCCAAAGGCGGAAAGACGCGCAACTGCATGAAATCTCGACCCGTTTGCCGGTTCTGGCGCAGCCAAGCTATCAGGGTTTTTTCCGCAGGATCAACCGTGCGGGAAAAATAGATCAGTTGCGCACGGCCAGAGCGTCCGGCGCACCATGCGACCAGGCCGCCTGCAGCAGATCGTCGACGCCGCCATGGCCGTCCGGATAGAGGTTCACCGCATACCAGTCCTTGCCATTGAATTCGGAACGCTGGATCTCGATCCTGCCGAAGGGCTCGAGCGCGGCGGCCACGCGTTTTGCCTCGGTGACGTCATCGAAGGTGCCGGCCGCGACATAGGCCGGCGACGGCGCCTGCGGGTTGGCGCTCTTCCATGAGCGCAGGATGTCGGCGGGCGACATGCCGTCGTCGTCAAGTGCGGCAAAGACATCGGCGCTTCGCACGCGCTCGTCGGCATAGGAGAGCGAGGCCACCGAAAACGGCGATTGCGGCGGCAGGCCGATATCCGGACGCTCCGGCACGATCGGACCGAAGTCGGGCAGCGCCAGGTCACCCAACGCCGGCGATTGTGCCGGCACCTGCCCTGGCGGAACCATATCGGAATTCGTCAGCTGACCCGGAAATGGCACGGCGGCAGCGCCCACCGGCAGGCTGGGCGACGGTCCGTTCATGGCCACCATGACGCCGGTCGGCAGGCCGTCCGATGGATCCGGTATCCTGTTGCCTGGATGGTAGGAGGCCATCAGATACTGGTCGTCATTGCCGTCGAGCGGCGCGCGGCCAACATATTCCACCTTCACCTCGGCCGTGCCGACATTGGCATAGTCGAGCATCTGGGCGGCGCGTTCCGAGACATCGATGATGCGGCCCTGGTGGTAGGGACCGCGATCATTGACGCGCACGATGACCGAACTGCCGGTCTTGAGATTGGTGACGCGGGCGTAGCTCGGCAGGGGCATGGTCGGGTGCGCCGCCGTCAGATGGCTCATGTCGTAGACTTCGCCGTTGGCGGTCAGCCGTCCATGAAAGGCATCGCCGTACCACGACGCCAGGCCGACCTTGGCATAGTGCTTGTCTTCCTTCGGATAGTACCACTTGCCGCGAACCTGGTAGGGTTTACCAAGCTGGTCGCGGCCGCCGCCACGCCGCATGAAGGCAACGCGAGGGCTGGCCTTCACGCCATATTCGGTTTCGGCGAAATATTCCTTGGAACGGGTCTTCTTGTGGACCATCCCTTTTGGTTCAGGCTGCGACGCGCAGGCGGCAAGCAAGGCTGCCGACATGGTGAATAGCGCGAAAGCGCAAGCACGGCGTAGACGCGGGCGCGCCGTAGTTTGCATTTCCTGATGTCCCCTACAGTCTCGACCAAAACGCCGCGGCTTGAACGTCGCAGGAGCCAAAGCTTACCTGACCAAGACCAACGACGCCTCGAACCCCTGTCCTTTGTGCGCAGGAATTGTTTATCACGCTATTAATCGATTGTGGCCGGAACCGGGCAAGATTGTGACGCCACCCTGCCCGGCGTCGGCTGCCGGGAAACATGCGGTCCGCGCATGCCGGTTGACAGATCTTTGCCGGGCACACTAGAGCATCAGCAAGATGGCTCTCTTCATTCGCCGCCAGGCTCGAATATCGGATCGGGTGACGTTGGCGAAGAGATGTCGCTGGAGGGATGGCCGAGCGGTTTAAGGCACCGGTCTTGAAAACCGGCGTGGGCGCAAGTTCACCGTGGGTTCGAATCCCACTCCCTCCGCCATTTGCATAAAAATTTCCGCCGCGTGCAACGCCACCGCGTAATGGTTCAATGCGCTGTTCCTGCGCTGCTGCTCACAGATGGGCGGCCAGCTTGCGACCGCAAAAGTCCGGCTGTTGTGCGGACGTTGGCTGTGGAGGCGACGGATGTTGCTGCGGTACTCGAACAGTTCAAGCTTCGGGAAGTCGTCACAGAGCGCGCGAAAGCCGTCCGCCGTAAGGAAGCCCTTAGGGTTGCGCCACGGGAACGGCGCCCTGCTTTTTGAGGTGTCAGCGCCAAAGCAGCGCAGCAGTTCGTAGTCAATGAAAGTTTCACTCAGAGAGAACGTCTTTCCGTGATCTTCATCAGGTCTGCGAATTCACCGGTAGCACCTTGATTACGACCGTATTTCTTACCGGAGCTGCGTAGGAGCAGCAAGCACCAGTTCGGCTCGCGCTGCCAACGCCTCTGGACCAAACCGAATACCTTGATTTTGTATCAGCAATGAAATAACCGCCCAGCAGTGACTGCAAAAGCCGGGGGGCTTTTCGTGAATTCCTATGTAATTAACCTAGACCGGAGTCCGGCTAGGTCGGGACGGATGTATGAACGCTTTGCGTCGATTGGTTTGGAATTTGAAAGAATTCCGGCGGTTGATGGAAAGTTGCTTAGCGAAAAAAGGATGTCGGACGTTTACCAGCCGGTGCCCGGCGCAGTTTCGCTAACCAAAGAAGAGGTGGGCTGTTTTCTCAGCCACCGACGATGCTGGGAGGAAATTGCTTCGGGCCTCGAGCCGTTTGGCTCCGTTTTCGAGGATGATGTGATCATCTCCTCGCATTTACCTAGATTCGTTGGCAACGACACCAGTTGGATTCCCGTCGACGCCGATATCGTTAAACTAGAGACGGTCCTGGGAAGGGTGTGGCTGGACCGCGTGGTTTCTATGCTACCCGGCGATTTCCGCCTTAGCCTCCTGCGTAGCCTTCACTTCGGGACGGGTGGATACATAATCTCGAAAGCGGCGGCAGAACGGCTGTTAAAGCTGACCGAGCGATTCTCCGATCCCGTAGACCACGTGATGTTTAATCCTGCCTGTGGCGTCGCCAGAGGTCTGAAGACGTATCAAATACTACCTGCGCTCTGCATCCAGTCGTTCCATCTGTATCCGAAAGGATCTGATCTGGTCGACTCGCGCGCGCTTACACAGCACAGCGCCGTGCGATTCCCGGACAATTTGGAAAACATGCCCTGGTTGAAACGGAAAACAATATCGGCGCTCCGGCGCACTTGGCGCTTTCTGCGCCGATATTGGAGAACCGAAATTCCCTTCGCCGACGACCTAAACAGGGCGTGACCCCGACGGCCGAAACGCAAATATGGGCTGTTCGCTGCGGCAATACGGCCGGAGTCGGAATGGCATTCCATTCAAACCGACCGACGGCGAAATTGCCACTAGACGAACGAATCGGACAACGCATCGGGCGGCGTTTCATCGGTTCTAGCCTGAGCGGCCATGATTCCGTTCGGC
The DNA here is from genome assembly GCF_006441495.1 of Mesorhizobium sp. B2-6-4. NCBI lineage: Bacteria > Pseudomonadati > Pseudomonadota > Alphaproteobacteria > Hyphomicrobiales > Phyllobacteriaceae > Mesorhizobium > Mesorhizobium sp. B2-6-4. The sequence goes on along the minus strand of NZ_VFUE01000006.1, from coordinate 241,871 downwards.
GTCGGCCGCAACCCCGTCTGTTGCGGATAGCTCACCGCAACGCTATAGAGCCGCTGTCGGAAAAGGCAGACTTGGTTTGGTAAGCCCAAGTCCTTTCGGTAACGAAAGCTCTGGTCTTTGGCCTCCTGCAGGAGATCCCCACGACGAACATCGGACGCTTCTCTCGCGTCCAATCGTTCGTCCGTGTGGTTCTCAAATCCGAGGAACGCTCCGGTCGAACATCGACAAAGGAGCAGTTCATGCACAACCGCCATCTCGATTCCCATGATGTAGTAATCGCTGGTGCAGGCCCTGTCGGTCTGTTCCTCGCCTGTGAGTTGCGCCTCGCCGGCCTCTCGGTGCTGGTGCTGGAGCAAGCCGAAGACCCGCACTCGCCGTTGAAGCGGCTTCCGTTCGGGCTGCGCGGCCTCTCGGTGCCCACCATCGAAGCCCTCCACCGTCGCGGTCTGCTGGACGACATCGCCTCTCCAAGGGATGGAACGGGCAACGGTGGCGCTGCGACTGGTGCGCACTGGCTGAATCAACCGCGCCGTCCGGGTGGCCATTTCGCAGGTATCCAGTTCTTCCACGATGCCATCGACGCCGCGAAATGGCCCTACCGCCTGCCAGGTTCGGCCACCGCCGCAATCGCGGTCGAAATGGCGCATCTCGAATCAGTCTTGGCCGCGCGCGCAATCGCAATGGGGGTCGAGATCAGGCGCGGCTTCGGTGTCGAGGACTTCGATCAGACGGATGAAGGCGTGACCGTTCGCGCCGGCGGTGAGATTTTTCGGGGATTTTGGCTCGTCGGCTGTGACGGCGGGCGCAGCACGGTGCGCAAGGCCGGCGGCTTCGCGTTCGTCGGTACCGATCCGGAATTCACAGGCTATTCCGTTCAGATCGAAATGGCCGACCCGGACAGGCTCACGCCCGGCCGCCACTACACGCCGACCGGCATGTATACGTATCAAAGACCCGGTACTGTCGCGATGGTCGAGTTCGATGGTGGGGCTTTCCACCGAACCCAGCCAATCACCTGCGACCACGTGCAGGCGGTTTTGCGCCGAGTATCCGGCGCGGACCTCACGCTGACGGCTCTCAAACTCGCCGCCACCTGGACGGATCGCGCCCACCAGGCAACGACCTACCGCAAGGGACGAGTGCTGCTTGCCGGCGACGCCGCGCATATCCATTCTCCCTTGGGCGGCCAAGGTCTCAACCTCGGGCTCGGCGACGCGATGAACCTTGGCTGGAAGCTGGCCGCCACCATCCGCGGCGACGCGCCGGACGGTCTGCTCGACAGTTATTTCAGCGAACGCCATCCGGTCGGGGCGCAAATCCTCGACTGGTCGCGCGCCCAGGTCGCGCTCATGCGGCCAAGCCCGGCAACGCGCGCGCTCGAAACCATCATCCGCGACCTGATCGACACGCGCGACGGCGCGACATACTTCGCCGAACGGATATGGGGTATTTCTCTTCGCTACGATCCTGGCGGCGGCCACGGGCTGGTCGGGCGCAGTGTTCCCGATTTCGAGCTGATCGGAGGAAGAAAAATCGGCGAGTTCCTCCGCACGGGCAAGGGCCTGTTCCTTGACTTTGACGCTTGCCCATCGCTTGAAGCGCTTGCAGGCCGCTGGGGCGACCGGATCACCTACGTCGCCGGAAAGGCCAGGGATCAGCTTGGCTTGAGCGCCGTGCTCGTGCGCCCCGACGGCTTCGTGGCCTGGGCTGGCGAGGATGACCCCAACCCGGAGGAAGCCGCTCAAGCCGCATCACGATGGTTCGGCGAACCCCGGAAAGGCATGTAGACCTGCTCCCGAGGCTTTTCGTGCCGAATCGGCTAAGCCTTGGGCCTATGAACGAAACCTCACTCTACGCGCCGGTGAAGCGGTTTCTCGAAAGCCTGGATTTTGCCGTGAAGGGCGAGATCGGCGGCTGCGACATTGTCGCGCTGCGTGAGGGGGAGCCGCCCGTCGTCGTCATTTGCGAGTTGAAGCTGGCGTTCAATCTCGAACTGGTGCTGCAAGGCGTCGACCGCGCGACCGCCTGCGACGAGGTGTGGCTGGCCGCGCGCATGTCGGCCAGGGGCAAGGGACGCGAGAGCGACGCCCGGTTCCGCAATCTTTGCCGCCGGCTTGGCTTCGGCCTGCTCGGCGTGACGGCGAGCGACCGGGTCGAGGTGCTCCTGAGTCCGGTCACCGTCGCGCCGCGCAAGAACCCACGGCGCCGCTCGCGGCTGGTCGACGAGCACCGCCGGCGCCGCGGCGATCCTGTCGCGGGCGGGGGATCGCGCAATCCCATCATGACAGCGTACCGCCAAAGCGCCCTCGCCTGCGCCGCGGCATTGGCCGACGGGCCCAAGCGCCCGCGCGATCTCAAGGCGCTGACGCCGCTTGCGCCGAAAATCCTGCTGCACAATGTCTATGGCTGGTTCGCGCGCGTCGACCGCGGCGTATACGATCTGACCGACGCCGGCCGTGCCTCGCTGATGCGTTGGCCGCAGCCATCGCACGATGAATCCCGACACGGGATTTTGAACGCGCCGAGTGCCTGAGCGCGGGACAACGCCCGGCCCTTTGGTTGATTTTTCAGACAAAATATGCTGCTTGTCCCGCCCATGAAGACACTCTGCACGACGGTCATGGCGTTCTTGACCCTGGCTTTTCCGGCCAACGCCATGGACAGCGCCTTGCGCGCAGGCCTCCTGAAACTCGACCCGCAAACCCGCCTCGAACAGCGCTGTGATGCTGAAGTCCTCGACCGGATCACCCATGACGACCGCAAGTACAAGGCGGATCGGGTGGTCGCTTACGCCTTTGCCACGCCGGTCATGAGCGACGACGCCATTAAGAGCCCAGGAGCCGCCTTCCGCAGCAAGGGGCAATGGTACCGGCTGAAATTCAAGTGCGAGACGGCGCCGGACCATATGGAGGTTTTACAGCTCCGCTACCGCATCGGCGACGAGATTCCAGAGACCGACTGGGCAAAATACAATCTCTACGATTAGGCGCTACGACTAGGTTTTCATTGCCGTTTCGGCTCGCCTGCCCGTGATTGTCGAATCCCCTCAATGGCGCCGCTGCAACGAAAGCGGTTTTGCGGCGTTGCCCGAAGCGATGTCTTGACGGCAAGGAACCATGTCTTTAGGGCGGGCTGGGCGATCGACAACGAACACTCGGCGAACAGGCAAGGGCTTCCAGGTCGATGGAAATATTTACTGCCGCAGGCTTATCGGCTCTTTTTCAGGTTATCGCGATCGATCTTGCGCTGGCTGGGGACAACGCCATCGTCATCGGCCTTGCGGCGGCCGGCTTGCCGGCCAGTCAGCGCAAACGGGCCATTCTGGTCGGCATCATCGCGGCCACCGTCCTTCGCATTTTCTTCGCCCTGATCACGCAATGGCTGCTGACAATTGGCCCCATGCTCCTCATCGCCGGCGGCCTGCTGCTGCTTTGGGTGTGCTGGAAGATGTGGCGGGAGCTGGGTGTCAGCCACGAGCAGGAGCGCGACGCGACCGAAGCGCTGTCGAATGGCGATTTCGACAAGGATGGGACCATCGCCGGCAAGTCGCCGCGCAAGACCTTCTCGCAGGCCGCGTGGCAGATCGTCATTGCCGACGTCTCGATGTCGCTCGACAATGTCCTGGCCGTCGCGGGTGCGGCCATGAACCATCCGACGGTGCTGATCATCGGCCTCGCTCTGTCGATTGCGCTGATGGGCTTCGCCGCGTCCTTCGTCGCGCGCCTGCTGCACAAATACCGCTGGATCGCCTATATCGGCCTACTGATCATCCTTTACGTCGCCGTGAAGATGCTTCTCGACGGCGCCGTGCAGCAGTTTCCCGACCAATTCGCTTTCCTGGCGCCATGGTTCGGGTCGAGCGGCCACTGATCTGGAACCCTCGCGCCCGCCGATGTTGGTCAGTTTGAAATTGCAGCGTAGTGGTTCATTCTAATTGGGATTGAACCGGTGCCCATCGGCGCGAAGAAGCACGTCCACCTATATCGCTGGTAAGGATCAAACTTCATATGGGGAATGATCGTTCGATAAAACGTCATTAGACGCTCGCAGATGTGGTATCGATCATCGGGCGCAGCCTGGACACGTTCTCTCGGGATAAACCACTCTGCTTCTTGTGGCTCATTCAAGTAGGTAGGGTGCAGCCTGACAAAATAGCCGTCTTTGGTCATCCTGACATCGTTGGAATCGATGGGGCGGCAATCCTTGTTTCCGCAGCAGTCATAGTGAAGAACGGGATCGGTCTTGCCCGTATACCAACCGTGTGCGTCCGCATCGCCGGGCAGCACAAGCCACGCCAATGCAATATGTCCTAGCAACTGTCTCATGGGACTAGCCCCTCACCATTCTGCCTATAGCATATTAGTGAGTCCTAATCATAGCGCTGAAAGTCGCGTTGACTGGCTGCCATTACCCGGCAATTCGCTTTTTGTAAGAGCCGCGAACCAACGGCTTTCGGCTTCTTCGCTTCGATCCGCACAACGAGATCGCCGATGTCGCAGAGCTTGCCTGTTTGCCTGTTCGGGCGAGCCGTGCTATTGCGCCGCCCGAATTGAGCTCCCGCCAGAGCCGTGCAAACCGTTATATGTCGAGACTTCGAGCCGGATCAGCGTTTCCGGTTCATGTCCATTGGAACCTTGCCCATGTCCGCCCCGCGCGTCAGCTTCGTCAGTCTCGGATGCCCCAAAGCCCTGGTGGATTCCGAACGCATTATCACGCGCCTGCGCGCCGAGGGCTATGAGATCGCGCGCAAGCATGACGGTGCCGATCTCGTCGTGGTCAACACTTGCGGCTTCCTCGATTCCGCCCGTGATGAATCGCTCAACGCCATTGGTTCGGCGCTTTCGGAGAACGGCAGGGTCATCGTCACCGGCTGCCTGGGCGCCGAGCCCGATGTCATTCGCGAGAAGCATCCCAACGTTCTCGCCATCACCGGTCCGCAGGCCTATGAGAGCGTCATGGCGGCCGTGCACGAGGCTGCGCCGCCGAGCCATGATCCCTATATCGATCTGCTGCCGCCTCAAGGCGTCAAGCTCACGCCGCGCCACTATGCCTATCTCAAGATTTCGGAAGGCTGCAACAATCGCTGCACCTTCTGCATCATCCCGGCGCTGCGCGGCGACCTTGTCTCGCGGCCGGCGGCCGATGTGCTGCGTGAAGCCGAGAAACTGGCCAAGGCCGGCGTTAAGGAACTCCTCGTCATCTCGCAGGACACCAGTGCCTACGGCATCGACATCAAATACCAGGCCAGCATGTTCGGTGATCGTGAAGTGCGGGCGAAGTTCCTCGACCTGTCCGAGGAATTGGGCAAGCTCGGCATCTGGGTGCGCATGCACTATGTCTACCCCTACCCGCACGTGGCCGACGTCATCCCGCTGATGGCCGAGGGAAAAATCCTTCCCTACCTCGACATCCCCTTCCAGCATGCGTCGCCGCAGGTGTTGAAGAACATGCGCCGGCCGGCACATGGCGAAAAGACGCTCGAGCGCATTCGCGGCTGGCGCGATGTGTGTCCCGACCTCGCCATCCGCTCGACCTTCATCGTCGGATTTCCCGGCGAAACCGACGAAGATTTCGAGATGCTGCTCGACTGGCTGGATGAAGCGAAGATCGATCGCGCCGGCTGCTTCAAATATGAACCTGTACGGGGCGCGCGCTCCAACGAACTCGGCCTTGAGCAGGTGCCGCAGGAAATCAAGGAGGCGCGCTGGCATCGCTTCATGCAGCGCCAGCAGAAGATCTCGGCGACGCAATTGGCCAAGAAGGTCGGCAAGCGCCTGCCGGTGCTGATCGACGAAGCGCATGGCACATCGGCCAAGGGCCGCACCAAATACGATGCGCCTGAGATCGATGGCTCCGTCCATATCCAGTCGCGCCGCCCGCTGCGCGCCGGCGACATCGTCACCGTCAAGGTCGATCGCGCCGACGCCTATGATCTCTACGGTTCGGCCGTCTGAGGACCACGATTTACCACATTTCGCGATAGTTCCGGCCATTTACCCTGTTTGGCCGCCGCCTGCCTTATGGTTTCCGGACCGTAAACGCAGGAACTCAGGATGGACCCCAGACCTGTCCGCCAGGATTATATCGCGACGCTGGACCTGTTGAGGCTGGCGGCGGCGCTGGCCGTCGTGCTGTTTCACTATTTCTTTCGCGGCGCGGCAGCAGACGGCTTTCTCACGGCGGGCTATCCTCATGCCGCGCCACTCGCTCTGTACGGCTATCTCGGCGTCAATCTTTTCTTTCTGATCAGCGGTTTCGTCATCGCATGGTCGGCGGATGGCCGCGGCTGGGAAGAATTCGCCGTCGCGCGTTTCGTGCGTTTATATCCGGGCTTTCTGCTCTGCATGACGATAAGCTTCGCGGTTATCGCCTTTTCCGGCACGCCGCTGCTCCCAGCCTCCTTCAGCCAGTATCTCGCCAATCTCACAATGTTCGCGCCGGCCGTCGGCCAACCTTTCATGGACGGCGTCTACTGGTCGGTCGTGCTTGAAGTGGTTTTCTACGGCTGGGTGACGCTGGCTCTGATTGCCGGCGTTTTCCAGCGATGGAAATTGGGGCTGATCCTCGGCTGGCTGGCGATCTCGGCCATCAACGAACTCTTCCTCGGCAGCGGCGCGGCGCGGCTTCTGTTTCTCACCGAGTTCGGGCCGTTCTTCGCCGCCGGCATGCTGGTCCATCATCTCCACGCACACGGTCGCTCAGTGCCGGCCTTGCTGCTGCTGGCGGCCGCCTTCGTGCTCTCCAGCTATACGCTGTCGGTGACGCAACAGTGGATGATCGGGCATTACGGCATTGCGGTCTCGTCCGCCCATCTCGTGGCCGCCAACGTGGTGATGCACGCAGCGCTGATCGGCGCTGTCCTGCTGCGCGACCGGATCAGACCGTCGCCGCTCACGCTGGCTCTCGGCGGGCTGACTTACCCGCTTTATCTTCTTCACCAGAATGCCGGCTATCTCTTCATCAACGCCTTGACGCCGCTGGCCGGCAAATGGGTTGCAGCGTGGACCTGCGTGGCGCTCATGGTTTTGGTGTCGTGGGCGATCTGGCGCTATTTCGAGCGGCCGGTGCAGCGTTGGCTCAGGATCCGGCTCAGTCTCGTGGTGGACGCCGGCCTGGTGCGGTTTCGCCATGTCTCGGTGGCCGCGCAAGCCGCCGAATGAGAAAGGGCGCCGCGCGGCGCCCTTCCCTGACGAACGTACGTAGAGCTTATTGCGGCAGCTTGTCGTCGACGCCCTTGACGTAGAAATTCATGCCGAGCAGCGTGCCGTCATCGGCGACCTCGCCGTCCTTCAGCCATGGCGAGCCGTCCTGCTTGGCGATCGGTCCGGTGAAGGGATTCCAGCCGCCGGCAATTTTCTTTTCGGTCGCCTCGGCCATTGCCTTCACGTCATCGGGCATATTGGTGTAAGGCGCAAGCTTCACCGCGCCGTCCTTGATGCCGAGCCAGACATTGTCGGGCTTCCAGGTGCCGTCGATCGCTGCCTGAACCCGGCTGATGTAATAAGGTCCCCATTCGTCGGTCAGCGAGGTCAACTGCGCGTTCGGCGCGAACTTGATCATGTCGGAGGACTGGCCGAAGCCGTGCAGCTTGCGCTCCTCGGCCACCTGCAGGGCCGCGGTCGAATCCGTGTGCTGGACGATGATATCGGCTCCCTGGTCGAACAGGGCCTTGGCCGCATCGGCTTCCTTGCCCGGATCGAACCAGGAATTCACCCAGACGATCTTGGCCTTGAAATTCGGATTGATCGACTGCGCGCCGAGCATGAAGGAGTTGATGCCCATCACCACTTCCGGGATCGGGAAGGAGACGATGTAGCCGGCGACGCCGGACTTCGATTCCTTGGCCGCGATCTGACCGAGCACATAGCGGCCTTCATAGAAGCGCGCATTGTAGATGCCGAGATTGTCCGCCGTCTTGTAGCCGGTGGCGTGCTCGAACATCACCTTGGGGAACTTCTTGGCGACCTTCACTTCGGCGTCCATGAAGCCGAAGGACGTGCCGAAGATGATCTTGCAGCCTTCGCGCGCCAGCCGCTCGAAAGCACGGTCGGCATCGGGGCCTTCGGAGACGTTTTCAAGATAGGCGGTCTCGACCTTGTCGCCGAGCGCCTTTTCGACTTCGAGGCGGCCCTGGTCGTGCTGGTAGGAATAGCCGAAGTCGCCGATAGGGCCGGTATAGACCCAGCATGCCTTCAGCTTGTCGGCGGCCTCCGCGGACGCGACCAGCGAAAATGCCGCTGTCGTCGTCATCAGGGCAATAAGCAGTTTTTTCATCGTGTTACCTCTCTGAGTTAAGCCTTGGAGCTTCCCGTCTTGTTATTGTTGTCAACGATCCGGAACGAATGGCTGCCCCAAGGAAGCCGGTGTGTTCATCATCGTCAGACGCTTGTTGCGCGAGATTAGAACGAGAACCACGACCGTCGCCAGATAGGGCAACGAAGAAAGCAGTTGCGAAGGCACCGGAATGCCAAAAGCCTGTGCATGAAGCTGGCCGATCCACACCGCGCCGAAGATATAGGCGCCCGCCAGCACCCGCCACGGCCGCCAGGACGCGAACACCACCAACGCAAGCGCGATCCAGCCGCGGCCCGCGCTCATGTTCTCGACCCACTGCGGCGTGTAGACCAGCGACAGATGGCCGCCGGCAAGACCGGCGCAGGCGCCGCCGAAGATTACCGAGAGATAACGGTAGCGGATGACCTTGATGCCGAGCGCATGCGCCGAGGCGTGGCTGTCGCCGATCGAGCGCAGCGTCAGCCCGGTGCGCGTCCGGAACAGGAACCACATCACCGCCGCCGTCAGCGCTATCGAGATGTAGAACAGCGGATCCTGGCCGAACAGCAGTCTGCCCACCACCGGGATGGAGCTGAGCCCGGGAATATCGAGATTGGGCAACCTGACGCCGGGCTGGCCGACGAAACTGGTTCCCATCATGCCGGAGAGGCCGAGGCCGAGCAGTGTCAGCGACAGGCCGGTCGCCACCTGGTTGGTGGCCAGCGACAGCGTCATGACGGCAAACAGCAGCGAGAACAGCGCGCCCATGGCGATGGCCGCCAAGAGCCCGATCCAGGGCGAGCCGGTCAGATAGCCTGCGCCGAAACCGCCGACGGCGCCCATGATCATCATCCCTTCGACGCCAAGGTTGAGCACGCCGGAGCGTTCGACCACCAGTTCCCCGATCGCCGCAATGAGCAGCGGCGTCGCCGCCGTGGCGATGGTCAGGAGGATGTTGACGGTGATGTCCATCAGCGGGCTTCCTTCAACTTTGGCGCGGCCTCGAGCTTCGCGGCACTCTCCGATTTGGTCAGCGCCAGACCGATCAACCGGATGCGGTAATGGATGAGCGTGTCGCAGCCGAGCACGAAGAACAGCAGCATGCCCTGGAACACGCGCGCCACCTTGTCGGAGATGCCGAGCGCGCTTTGCACCGCCTCGCCGCCGAGATAGGTCAGGGCCAGCACCAGGCCCGCCGCGACGATGCCGAGGGGATTGAGCCGGCCAAGGAACGCCACGATGATGGCGGTGAAGCCGTAGCCGGGCGAAATGACGGGCTGAAGTTGCCCGATGGCGCCGGAAACTTCCGATATCCCGGCAAGCCCGGCCAAGGCGCCCGACAACAGGAAGGCGAAGAAGACCATGCGGTTGAGGCCGAAGCCGGCGAAGCGCCCTGCCCTCGGGCTGGAGCCGAGCACGCGAACCTCGAAACCCTTGAGCATGCGGCTCATCATCAGCCACACCAGCACCGCCGCGACCAGCGCGAACACGAAGCCCCAATTGGCGCGGCCGGCATCCGGCATCAGTTCCGGCAGGATGGCGGAATCGCCGAATTGGATGGTCTGCGGGAAGCCATGGCCCTGCGGGTCGCGCCAGGGTCCGCGCACCAGCCAGTCGAGGAAGAGCTGTGCGACGTAAACCAGCATCAGGCTGGTCAGGATCTCGTTGGTGCTGAAGCGGGTTTTCAGAAATGCGGGGATAGCCGCGTAGGCGGCACCGCCGACCATGCCCAGCAGAAGCATCAGCGGCAGCACCAATGGGCCCTCGAACCCAGGAAACAGCACCGGAACGGCCGAGCCGAAGATGGCGCCGAAGATGAACTGGCCTTCGGCGCCGATGTTCCAGATGTTGGCCTTGTAGCAGACCGACAGGCCGACCGCGATCAGGATCAGCGGCGCCGCCTTGATCGCCAGCTCGTGCAACTGCCAGACCTGGCTGACCGGCTCGATGAAATAGATGTTGAACGCGCTGAACGGATTGACCCCGAGCAGCGCGAACATGATGCCGCCCGCGATGATCGTCAGCGCGAAGGCGATGAATGGCGACAGCATGGAAAACAGCGCCGAGCGCTGCGGCCGTTTGACGAGTTCGAGGCGCATCATGCCGTCTCCAGCGTGTGTTCGGCGTGGCCTGGTTCGGCGCCGCCCATCAGCAGGCCGATTTTTTCGAAGGTCGCCTCGGCGATCGCCAGCGGCCTGGACAGTTCGCCATTGTGCATCACCGCGATCGCATCCGATATCTCGAACAGCTCGTCGAGATCCTGGCTGATGACCAACACCGCCGATCCGCTGCGGGACAGTTCGATGAGTGCCTGGCGGATATGGGCGGCTGCGCCTGCATCGACACCCCAGGTCGGCTGGTTGACCACCATGACGTCAGGCCTGCGGTCGAGTTCGCGGCCGACGATGAATTTCTGCAGATTGCCGCCGGACAGCGCTGCCGCCTCCGGATCGGGCGCGCTCTTGCGCACGTCCATCGCCTCGATGATGCGCTGGGCGGCGGCATAGACGGTGCCGCTCTTGACCATTCCGCCCGTCCCGACGAAGGTCTTGCCGTCGGTGGCATGGCGCGACAGGAGCAGGTTTTCCGAAAGCCGCATGCGCGGGGCGGCACCATGGCCGAGGCGCTCCTCCGGCACGAAGGCTGCACCCAGCAGCCGGCGCCCGGTGATGCTGAGGCTGCCCGCATCCTTGCCGCGAATGCGCACCGAGGCGGCATCCGGCTGCAGGACTTCACCGGAAACGGATTCGAAGAACTCGCCCTGGCCGTTGCCCGCGACACCGGCGATGCCGATCACCTCGCCGGCGCGGACGGTGAGATTGATATTCTTGAGCGGGATCGAAAACGGCGTCGCCGGCTTGCGGCTGAGGCCGCGGATTTCGAGCAGGGACTGTGCCGTTTCGATGCCCGCGACCGGCGCGCGCACCACGGCCTGCACTTCGTTGCCGACCATCATGCGGGCCAAGGACGCGGCGGTCTCCTCGCGCGGATTGCAGTGGCCGACCACCTTGCCGTGCCGCAGCACGGTGGCGCGGTCGCAGATGCGTTTGACCTCCTCCAGCCGGTGCGAGATGTACAGGATCGATTTGCCTTCCGAGCGCAGACGTTCGAGCGTCTCGAACAGCTTGTCGGCCTCCTGCGGCGTCAGCACCGAGGTCGGCTCGTCCAGGATGATGAGTTGCGGCGTCTGCAGCAGGCAGCGGATGATCTCGATGCGCTGGCGCTCGCCCACCGACAGGTCCCCTACCAGCGATTCAGGATCGAGCGGCAGGCCGTAGCTGTAGGAAAGCGCCCTCGCCTTGGCCGCGATGCTGCTGATCGGCGAACCGTCATCCAGGGAAAGCGCGATGTTCTCGGCCGCCGTCAGCGCCTCGAACAGCGAGAAGTGCTGGAACACCATGCCGATGCCGAGCTTTTTCGCGACGCCCGGGCTGGTAATTCTGACGGCCTGGCCATTCCAGAATATTTCGCCGGAATTGGGCTCCAGCGAGCCGAACAGCATCTTGACCAGCGTCGATTTGCCGGCGCCGTTCTCGCCGAGCAGCGCGTGGATCTCACCCTTGGCGATGTCGAGGTCGACATGATCGCACGCCGTCAGCGTGCCGAAAATCTTGGTCAGGCCGCGAACCTCAAGCAGATTCGCTCCGTTATGATTTGCACTCACAGTGCCTCCCATCCGGGTTCCCGGATATGTTCTGTGTTCCCGCAAGCATCGTATGCGCGGCCAGCTCTCATGCGAAAGCAGCACTCGACTTGAAAGAGCTTCAAGAATTTCAGCGGAAACTCAAGGGCAAAGATCAGTCTTCTTCGCGCAACCACGCGGCGGGCCGGCTTTTCGTGCAAACCTTGCCCAGACCTGCGGCAGAGAGCTGAAAACCAGGGCAGTTCCCGTCAGGGAACCAGTATGGTCGTGCCCGTGGTGCGGCGGCCTTCGAGATCCGCGTGCGCCTTGCCCGCGTCCTTCAACGCATAACGCTGGTTGATCTTGATCTCGACGGCGCCGCTGAGCACGACCTCGAACAAAGCCGCCGCCGAGGCGTCCAGATCCTCACGTTTTGCATTGTAGACGAACAACGTCGGTCTTGTGGCGAACAAGGAGCCTTTCTGCGCCAGCAGCGACATCGAGAATGGCGGGATCGGTCCCGACGATTGGCCGAAGCTGACGAACATGCCGAGCGGCTTCAGGCAGTCGAGCGAGGCCGGGAATGTGTCGTTGCCGACGGAGTCGTAGACGACGTCGCATTTTTTGCCGCCGGTTATGGCCGCGACGCCGGCGACGAAATCCTGCTCCTTGTAGTTGATGACATGGTCGAAGCCGTGTGCCTTGGCGAGTTCGATCTTGTCGTTCGAACTTGCCGTGCCGATAACGGTCGCGCCCAGATGCTTCGCCCATTGGCCGAGAATGAGCCCCACGCCGCCGGCTGCCGCATGGAACAGGATGGTGTCGCCTGCCTTGACCTTGAAGGTCCGGCGCAAGAGATATTCGGCGGTCATGCCTTTCAGCATCATTGCTGCCGCCTGCTCGTCGCTGATGCCGTCCGGCACCTTGACGACCTTGCTGGCATCGATGACGCGCTCCTGCGCATAGGCGCCTGTGGTGACGGCATAGGCGATCCGGTCGCCGGGCTTCAGCCAGTCAACGCCCTCGCCCACAGTCAGGACCAAACCGGCGGCCTCGCTGCCGGGAATAAGCGGAAACCCGCCGGGCGGCGGATAGAGACCGGAGCGATGATAGACGTCGATGAAATTGAGGCCGATTGCCGTGTGCCTGACCAGGATCTGCCCTGATCCCGGTTGGCCGGGATCGGTGTCCTCATAGGTCAGGACTTCCGGACCGCCATGGGCGTGGATGCGGACTGCTTTGGGCATGGTGGGCTTCCTTGAGAAATTTGCCGATCAGGCTTTTTTGGCACCGAGATTTGGAAAGAACTGCATGATGCCGCCGATACAGGCGAGATAGAGCCCGGTAACGGTAATGCCAATCTTTATGAAGGTGCTGACCTGCGCGCCCAGCACGCCGATCTGGTCATAGAAGGCGGCGAGTGCCGCTTGCGCAAGCGCAAGCGCGCCGAAAGCGCACCACAAAAGAGTCATTGCGAGATTGATGCGCCGCAGCCGCACCACCCTAACCGGATGGATGAAGTTGATCGGAACGAATGTCAGGATGCCCGCCACCACGACCACCGCGAACGAGACCCATTGTCCCGGCTCGATGACGAAGAGCGTGAACACCACCATGTTCCAGACAACGGGGAATCCCTTGAAGAAATTCTCCTTCGTCTTCATGCCGGTGTCTGCATAGTAGATCGCGCTGGACACCACGATGATGGCCGCCGACAGGAACGACAGGCCCTCGCCCATGAAGCCGCGCTGATAGAGCGCGAAGGCCGGGATCAGCACATAGGTGACATAGTCGATGATGTTGTCGAGGAGCTCTCCCGACCATGTTGGCAGGATCTCCTTGACCTCGAGCTTGCGCGCGATCGGCCCGTCTATGCCGTCGACGAACAGCGCCAGCCCCAGCCACCAGAACATGGCCGTCCAGCGCTCCTCGCTCGCCGCCACCAGCGACAGGAAGGCCAGGAACGAACCGGAGGCGGTCAGGAGATGCACCGAAAAGGCGCGCGCCTGCGGCCAGGTGACTTTCTTCTTCGGCCGCGGAATCCGGTCGGCGATTTTCTTGGCGGCTTTCCTGGCCGTTGTGTTCTTGCTCACGGGCCCTGCCAGTCCAGCTTGCAGATTTCGGCTGAACGGCCGCCGAAATTCCAGTTGCGACCAAAGGCTCGCATCTTGCTCTTGTCGGACTTGGCCACGATGATCTCCGGCGCGATCCAATATTCCGAATTGCTGATCACCGTGTCCTTGTCGCGGTCCTTGCCGACAATTGGCGTGACCGCCCCATCAATGATCTTCGGTATCTGGAAGATACGCGTCTTGTCGCGTGTCTCATAGGTAATCGGCACTTGTTCGACACCGAGGAATTTGCCGACGAGGATCGAAAGCAGCGACGTCGTCCCGCCCGCCTTGCCGGTGAAGATCTTCGTCAACGCCTTGACCGCATAGATCGAGGCTCTGACGTCGATGAACAGGCCGGCGGTCCAGTTGCCGCGGCTCATATAGCCGGGAATTTCCATGATCAGCCCGAGATTAAGGCCTGACAGGTCGACCTCTCCGAAATGACCGGCATCGATACGGAAACCCGCCCAGGTCTGGCAATAGCCTTCGGTCGGAGGATGGCTGCCCAGCGACAGCACGCAAGGGCAAAAAACCGTGCAATTGCAGGAGAGTACGAGCTCCCCCTTCATTGCCCAGCTCGGATCCGTCATCGAGTTTCCCCCACTCATAGCGAGACTACTAGCAGCGCGGCTGCCCAGACAAGCAGTATCGCACCGGCCAGCCGGGTTGGAAGCCTGCTCGCGGCTTGTTTTTCGATCAGGGTGAACAGGCCGATCAGCGCCATCCAGAAGACGTTCATCACGCCCACGGCGAACATCACCAGCATCAGTGCCCAGCAACAGCCAAGGCACCAGATGCCTTGCGCGACGCCGAGCCGGAAAATGGCTGCAGGCCGCGCGCTCCAGTTGGCAAACAGGATCGCGAACGGGTTCCTGCATTTCTTCAGGCAGGCCTCCTTCAGGCCGCTGAACTGGTAGAGGCCGGCGACCAGCAAGGCGACGGTACCGGCAATGCCCAGAACCGGATCGAACATCTGCCCTGACGAGGCGAACGCATCGATGGCGAGCGTCAGCGCCGCAAACCCAGCCGACGCGGCCAGCCATGTCGAGAGATAGCCGGCGACCAGCACCAGCGGATGGACGACCGGCTCATGCCTGATCCTGGCCGTATCGGCGATCTCGCAATAGGTTCGGATCATCGGTGCCGCCGAGGGCAGCATCGTCGCGGTCGCCATCAGGAACCACATTGCCGTCAGCGCACCGACGCGCGGGCCGATATCTCCGTCCAGGGGCGCGGCCGAGAGGCAGAGGGCGAAGAACCGGGCCAGCGAATCGGGCAACGGCAGCTGCGGCAGGGTTTTCAACAAGGCGTCGCCGGGCGCGCCGATACCCGCGGCGCGTCCCTCCGCGGCGCGGACCGCCATTGCGGCCAGGGACAGCCAGGCAAGCAGGATGCCGGCGCCGACAACGAGGTTCACCGTCAAACGCGGGTTGCGCGCGATATCGGCCGTCGCACGGCCTGCGCTGTCGAGATGGCTGAAGTCGTCCTGGCGGCCGGTCATGACCTTCGAATGGGCCGAATCGCCCCGTTGATCAAGCCGTATGACCTGACCTATATGCTCATCGAGTGGCGGGGCGCGTGCGCTGCCCCGCATCGCAAGCCGGAAGCCGATCTTGGAGCATCAGAAAACAGCACGGATACTCATCGCCGGCACGGGGCCGGCAGGGCTGATCGCCGCGCTCGGTTTCGCCAATGCCGGCTTTCCGGTGACGCTCGTCGGGCCGGAGGCATCCGCTCCCGATGGCCGCACGACGGCACTGATGAACCCTGCCTTGAAGGTGCTTGAGCGGCTGGGCGTCCTCGCCGACATCAAGCCGCAGGCCGCGCCCCTCAAGGTGATGCGCATCGTCGACGCGACCAACCGATTGATCCGCAGTCCGGTCGTCACCTTCCGCGCCAGCGAGATCGACGAGGATCAGTTCGGGCTCAACCTGCCCAATAGCGTCCTCATTCCCGCGCTCGCCGGCAGGGTTGCCGCGCATTCCGGGATCGCGTGGCTGACATCCATGGTCGATGCCTGGCATCTCGGCGCCGATAAGGCTCGCGCGGCCCTTGCCGACGGCAGCGTGATCGAAGCATCCCTGGCGGTTGCCGCCGACGGACGCCTGTCGCCGGCGCGCCAGGCGGCGGGCATCTCGACCGCCGCCCGGACTTATCCCCAGGCAGCGCTGGTGCTCAACTTCTCCCACGGCCGCGATCATGCCTTCACCTCGACCGAACTCCATACCGAAACGGGTCCGTTCACGCAGGTTCCGCTGCCCGGCAACCGCTCGAGCCTGGTCTGGGTGGTCAAGCCGGAAACCGCCACGGAACTTGCCGCGCTGGACGATGCGACGTTGTCGCTGCGGGTCGAACAGCGGATGCAGTCCATGCTGGGCCGGGTGACGGTCGAGCCAGGCCGGCAGGTCTATCCGCTTGCAACGGCGACGCCGCTGCGTTTTGCGCGCGACCGGGTGGCGCTTGTCGGCGAAGCCGCCCACGTATTTCCGCCGATCGGCGCGCAAGGGCTCAATCTTGGCATCAGGGATATCGACGATCTTATTGGAATCGCGAATGAAAATTATGAAGACCCAGGGGCCGCGAAAGCCCTCGCCATCTATGACTTCAAGCGCCGGCCCGATATTCTGGCGCGCAGCAGCGCGGTCAATCTACTGAACATGTCGCTGCTTTCCGACCTGCTGCCGGCGCAGATGGCGCGCGGTGCCGGGCTCGGCGTGCTTGGTGGTTTTTCACCGCTTCGCGCTTTCTTCATGCGCGAAGGGCTCCGTCCCGGCAGCGGGTTTGCGGCGCTTGGCGGTGGCTTGGGAAAGCAAGCGCGCCAGCAGTGAGCTTGCGAACACATTTGCTGCCGGCAGGCATCGATGGCCGGCAACTCGCCCACAATCTTTGCTCCGTATCACACGCAGCTTGAGGACGCTCAAAGCTTCGGGATTGAATTGATTCGGAGTCTGCGCCAAATAAAGCTAAGGAATTCAGTGGTGAGTACGATGAGAACAGCCAAATTCGCGATCGGACAGGTGGTTCGCCATCGGCTGTTTCCGTTCCGGGGCATCATTTTCGATGTCGATCCGCAATTCGCCAATACGGAGGAATGGTACGAGGCGATCCCCGTCGACGTGCGCCCGCGCAAGGACCAGCCGTTCTACCATCTGCTCGCCGAGAATTCGGAAACCGAGTACATCGCCTATGTGTCCGAGCAGAATCTGCTCGAGGACCAATCGGGAGAACCGGTCCGCCACCCGCAGATCAAGGAAATGTTCGACAAAAAGCCGGACGGACGCTACGAACCGAAACGGCAGTCCAGGCATTGATCACCTCAGGCACTGATCAGTGAGTCAGGTGCAGAAGCAAAAAGCGGGGCATGACCCCGCTTTTTTGTGGCTTTGAGAATGCCCGAACCGATCAGTTCGCGGTCTTCGCCTTGTCCTGCTCTTCCTTGAGCTTCTTGGCGAAGTCCTGGTTGTTCTTGGCGACGAAATCCTGGAGCTTCTTCTGCCGGTCCTCGATGTCCGACTGCTGCAGCGGCGGGCCGTCATAGGCGCCGCTGAAGCCCTGCAGCGCGACCTTGATCGGATTGGGCTGGTTCTGGAAATTGATCGAGGTCAAGGTGAGCGCCTGGCCCTTCTTGAAGGAGGCGACGAGCTGGTCGGTCAGCGGCACTTCCGCCACGCAGCGGTCGGGGAAGCAGACCACATATTCAAGCTTCTGCGTTTTGCCGGTATCGATCTGGAGGCCAATGCCGGCACCAACCAGACGACCGGTCGGAACCGTCACCTGGAAGACCTTGCGGTTCACCTTGCCTTTCAGCTCGATCAGGCTCACGCCGGTGACCAACTGGCCGTTGCCGGCGGTGGTGATGTTCTGCACGTTGCAGATGTCGACGTCTTCCTGCTTTGTGCAAGCCTTGAACCAGCCCTGCGGGATCTGTTGTTGCTGCTGTGCGGAAGCAACGGGAATTGCCGCGCCCAGAAAGCCGATCACGCCAGCGGCCATGACCGACAGGCGGTACGCATTGCTGTTCAGGCTCGTCATGTCGTGCACTTCCTCTCAAATGATCCCGGGGACCCGCTTCTTCGCGCCGTGTGGTCCAGCTACCTGTTGCCGAAATGAGGCAACAGAATGACTTCGGACGGCGTGTTACACTGCAAGCGGTGCCGAATCCAGCCCGCAATCTGCGATTCTTGGCAACGAACATTGGCGGTGCCCCATGCTAGTGTGCGCACCGAATCATCAAGCCGACCCGGTAAGGAGACGGTCATGGGCCGCGTTCTCGTTTGGCTGATCACCGCGACATCATTTTTCGCCCTTTCGCCCCTGCCGGCGGCGTCGGAACCCAGATATGCAATTGCCATGCAGGGTGAGCCGGCCCTGCCGCCCGACTATGCGCATTTCGACTACGTCAATCCCGACGCGCCGAAGGGCGGCAGCATTACCTATTGCGTCGTCGGCAGTTTCGACAATCTCAACCCCTTCATCCTGAAGAGCCTGCGCACCACGGCGCGCGGCATGATGGACACGATCTTCGGCAATCTGGTCTTCGAGCCGCTGATGCAGCGCAATGCCGACGAGGCCTTCACGCTCTATGGCTTGCTTGCCGAGTCGGCCGACATGGATTCCGAGCGCAAGAGCATCGAATTCCATCTCAACCCGAATGCCAAATGGTCGGACGGCCAGCCGGTGACGCCGGAGGACGTGCTGTTCACCTACGATGCCTATACGCAGAAAGGCCGTCCGCCCTACAGCGACCGCATGGCCAGGATTGCCAAGCTTGAGAAGACCGGCGACCACAGCGTGCGGTTCACCTTCAACGACAAGGCCGATCGCGAATTTCCGCTGATCATCGCGCTGACGCCGATCATCCCCAAGCACGCCTTCGACATCGAGACTTTCGACAGGACGACGCTGAAGCCGTTGATCGGCAGCGGCCCCTACAGGATCGCACAGGTGACGCCCGGCCAGCGCATCGTTTTCAAGCGCAACCCGGACTATTGGGGCAAGGATATTCCGGCCAAGCGCGGCTTCGACAATTACGACCAGATCACCATCGAATATTTCCTCAACGCCAATGCCAAGCTCGAGGCGTTCAAGAAAGGCCTTTGCGCCATCGACGACGACAGCGATCCGGTGAAGCGCGAACGCGATCTGGATTTTCCCGCTTTCCATAGGGGAGAGGTGGTTGCCGAAACTTTCGACACCGGTATTCCACCCGTCGTGACCGGTTTCCTGTTCAACACGAGGCTGCCGAAATTCTCGAACCCCGTGGTGCGTCAGGCGCTCGGCATGCTCTACGACTTCGAATGGGCCAACAAGAACCTGTTTGGCGGCAAATACGCGCGAACGATGAGCTACTGGCAGAATTCCGAGCTTTCGGCGCTCGGCCATCCGGCCGACGACAGGGAAAAAGCGTTGCTGGCGCCCTACCCCGGCCGCGTGCCGGCCGACGTCATGGACGGAACCTGGCGGCCGCCGGTGACCGATGGCTCGGGCCAGGACCGAAAGGTGCTGAAAGCGGCTTTCGATCTCCTGAAAAGCATCGGCTACCACCTGCAGGGCGGCACGATGCTCGACCCCGAGGGCAAGCCCTTCGGCTTCGAGATCCTGACCGCCTCGCAGGACGAGGAGCGTCTCGCCGGCATCTACCAGCGCACGCTGGAAAAGATCGGCATCGATGTCTCCATCCGCAGCCTCGACGGCGACCAGATACAGTCGCGCAAGCAGCGTTTCGATTTCGAGGTGCTGATCGGCTCGAGCGGCTTCAACAATTCGCTCTCGCCCGGCATCGAGCAGATCGGGCGTTGGTCATCCTCCGCCGCCAAGGCTGAAGGTTCGTTCAACCTCGCCGGCGTCGCCGATCCCGCGGTGGACGCTGCGATCGAGGCCATGTTGCGCGCCCGCACCAAGGAGGATTACGTCGCCGCCGTGCGCGTTCTCGACCGGTTGCTGATCTCCGGCAACTACATGGTGCCGATGCAGCACAACACGCAGCAATGGATTGCTTACTGGAATTATCTGGACCATCCGCAAAAGACGCCCATATTCGGTTACCAGTTGCCGACCTGGTGGCGAAAGCCGAACTGAGCATAGGCCCAGGAGTGGAAGCCCGGTAAGTGCACGGCGCCCGAACGTTCAGGAGATCGAGATGAGCCAAGCGAATACGATCACCATAGACGTGGTGTCCGACGTCGTGTGCCCATGGTGCTTCATCGGCCAGAAGCGGCTGGATAAGGCGGTCGCCGCCGCCGGCGAGGTGGATGTGCATATACGCTGGCGGCCGTTCCAGCTCGATCCGACCATTCCGCCGGAAGGCAAGGATCGCCGCGAGTATATGCTGGCCAAGTTCGGCAGCGACGAACACATTCGCCAGATCCACGCCCGTATCGAGCCGCTCGGTGAAGCCGAAGGCATTTCCTTCGCTTTCGGCGCCATCAAGGTCGCGCCCAACACGCTTGACGCCCATCGCGTCATTCGCTGGGCCGGTGCGGCTGGCGAAGACGTGCAGAACCGGCTGGTGCGCCGCCTGTTCCAGCTGAACTTCGAAGAAGGCGCCAACATCGGCGATCACGCCGTGCTGGTCGAGGCGGCGCGCGAGACCGGAATGGACGCATCCGTTGTCGAGACGCTCTTGCCGACCGATGCCGATGTCGAGGCGGTTCGCACCGAGATCGCCACCGCGTCGCGCATGGGCATATCAGGCGTGCCATGCTTCCTGGTGGAGGGCAAATATGCGGTGATGGGCGCGCAGGACGTCGACACGCTCGCCGACGCCATCCGCCAGGTAGCCGCCGCCAAGGCGCGTGGCGAACTGGAAAAAGTCGACTGAACCCGATCTTAAACGCAGGATTTTCAAGCAGCCCTCCCCGGGCGTGAGGCAACGCCTGGCCCCCGTGGGTTCCGCGATCATTGGCTTTGCCGACGTCGCGGCCTGCCTTGATGCCGCCGGTCCGGTCGATCGCTGGCTTGCACAGCGTCTCAGGTCATTTCCGGACTTCCGGCGGGGACATGCCGGCGAGGAATCAGGCGTCCAGGGCGACGTGTTTTCCGGAATTTTGATTAGCCTGCAATGAAAAGCCGGCTTGCCGGGCAGCCCAAGCGGGTCACAAATTCGTGCGAACGCCTTCCCTAGGGGAAGGTAGAAACGTCGCGCTCTGATGCCGCGTAATTACCTGACATCACTAGCTTAAACCGGCTTTTCGTCGGCTTTGGCGCGACGCTCGGGAAGCCGAACCTGTTGCCCTGCAGCCACGGCATCCACCTCAATCCCGCTGCCCCCCTATAAAAAATAATGGAAAATGATCAATTGGTGTTACCATCCGTAACAATACAAAAAAGGTTTGGGCGGGATTGTGATTCGGGTCGACAGACCACCGCAACTGTCAGGAACAGATGGACTACACAGCGATGCCGCAAGGCGGTCGCTTCTGACCCCGGTTTCCTCGATGCGCAGCTTCTGGGGCCTGATGCGCGCCTACTGGGTCTCGGACCGGTGGAAGGAGGCCTGGACGCTGACGCTGGTGATCGCGCTGCTCACCGCTCTGTCCAGCAAGGCCGGCGTCTGGTTCGCAGAAGCGTCCGGAGAACTGGTCAACTCGATCGCCTTCTTCCACGACGCCGCCAACACCACCCCTCTCCAGACGCTTTTGGCCAATGCCGGTATTTTGGTGCTGCTGGTCGTGCTCAAGGACGCCGGCTTCACGGGCATCCGCAATCTTGTCTCGGCAACCTTGCACCGCAAATGGCGCGGTTGGCTCGACAGCCGTTTCAACGAGGCGCTGCTGGACGGCAACCACACCCATTTCCACGCCCAGCATGCCTCGACCGGCAATGGCGCGCCGGCCCCCGACAACATCGATCAGCGCGTCCAGGAATCGATCAAGGACATGACCGGTGGCGCCATCGGCCTAGCCATGGGCGTGCTGGGTGTCGCCACCTCGCTTTATTTCGTCGGCCAGAAGCTGCTCGAGACCTCCGTCGAGGTAAAGGGGCTCGAATTCCTCGGCAGCTATGGCAGCGCCATCCTCGCCCTCCTTGCCGTCGCCATCTATGTGCCGCTCAACACTTGGATCGCGGTAAAGCTCGGTGGCATGCTCGAGCGTCTCAATGTCAGGATGCAGCAGGCCGAAGGCAGTTACCGTGGCGAGCTGACGACATTCCTGCGCCGCAGCTTCCATGTCGCGGCCTCGCGGGGCGAAAGCGTTCAGAGGACCATGCATGGCCGCCTCTATGGCGATATTGACGGCACATGGACGCGGCTCAACATCGTCAACACCGTCTACATGTCGTTCGAGCTGATCTACAATTTCATCGGCGCCCGCATTGTCGCCTATGGACCGGGCCTTGTGCCGTTCATCCACAACGGCTTCGACCTGAAGGGCTACATAACCGGCTCCGAACTGGTCAATTCGCTGATCGGCCAATGTTCGTGGTTCATCCATGTCATGCCCGCCATCGCCACCCTGCGCGCCAACAGCCAGCGTGTCACCGAGTTGGCCAATGCGATCGAGAACGTTCAGCACCCCCAGGAATTCTACAGCCAGAGCGGCCGTTCCGACTTCCGCTACGCCAGCCAGAACCCGGTTTTTGGCTTGACCATCCAGAAGCTCGAACTGGCGCATCAGGGTGAGGACGCAACGCCTTTCCTCGTAGCGGCGAACCTGCGCTTCCGGCGCGGCGAATGGACCTTCCTGAAAGGCGAATCCGGCTGCGGCAAGACCTCGCTGATCAAGGCCATCAACGGCCTGTGGCCCTACGGCCGCGGCACCATCGTCTTCCCCGAAGGGGTGAAGAGTTTCTATGCAGCCCAGGAGGTCAAGCTGCAGCAGGTGACCCTGAAGCAGCTGGTCTGCCTGCCGGGCTCCGAGCACGACCATGGCGACGCGCAGGTCGCGTCCGCGCTGCACAAGGCGGGTCTGGGCGACTTCATCGAGAATATGGGCGACGAAAGCCGCGAAGGCAAAAGCTGGGATCAGGTCCTGTCCGGCGGTCAGAAACAGAAGCTGGTGGTGGCCCGCATCGTGCTCCATCAACCCGGGCTGCTATTCCTGGACGAGGCGACCGGCGCACTCGATCCGGAGGGCAAGGTTGCCTTCCACCAGGCGATCAAGGACAACTGCCCGGATGTAACGGTGATCAGCGTCATGCATGAAGCGGTGGCGCCGCGATCGGTCACCGGCGCCGAGTTCTACCACTCGATCGTCGCGATCGCGGACGGCGTCGCCACCAAGAAGCCGCTGGTGCCGAGCCTGCCTCCCGAGCTCACCACCATTCTCGCACAGCCAGGGCCGGTGCCAAGGCCGGTCGACGACAAATGGCTGCGTTTTCCGCGCCGGCTGAAGCAGAAGTAGCCGGACTCGCCGCGGCATAGGCCGTCCAGCCATTTTACCGTTTCGGCGCGATACGCTTCAGCGATCACAGTCTCGCGACTGGGGCATGTTGCCCGCATTTTCCTCGATCACTTCGATTGACAGGGCAAGGCGAGCTCCTATGTTGCGCCCGCTCGCAGACATCAAACTCGAACCCGCGAGCGGAAAGGTCACCGCGCCATGCCTGGCGACAGTCACAGTCGAACGCAACCGCCGTCCGCCCTGACGTGACCTCGACGGTTCACGTCTTGCCGGACGGCAAGGAGTGAACCATGAACGATTTTTCCCCCGTAGCGGACGACGAGGCCGTCGCCATCGCCCGCATCCTTGCAAACGACCATGTCGCAGACGTGGTCGAAGCGCTCAACCGCGAGTCGCGCGAAACGGCGACCGAGCTGCTTTGCGAAGTGCCGTTCGAACGGCTGGTCGATATCTTCGACCAGCCGGAGCTCGAGGGCGCGCCAGAGCTGGCGGAGGCCTTGCCTCGCGCCAAGGCGGGCAAGCTGCTTACCGCCATGTCGGTCGATCGCGCTGCCGACATCCTGCGCGATCTTGACGAACCCGCCCGTTCCGAGCTGCTCGGCGTGCTGGCGCCCCCGCTGCGCGCAACCCTGCTCTCGATTCTCGGTTACCCCGAAGGCAGTGCCGCTTCGATCATGACGACGGAGTTCGTCAGCGTGCCCTCGGACTGGACCGTCGGCCGCACGCTCGACTACATCCGAAAGGTCGAGCGGACGCGCGAAACCGTCTACGCCATCTACATCGTCGATCCCGAGACGCATCTGCTCATGCGCTCGACCGGTCTGCGCCGGCTCATCACCGGCGAGCCTGACGATTCGATCCTGTCGGTGGCGCCGGACCGCGTGCCGGTGACCGTCACGCCTTTGACCGATCGCGAAACCCTGGCGCAGACGATCTCCAAATACGATTTGCTCGCCGTTCCCGTCGTCGATCACGGCAAGATCCTCGGCATCGTCACCATCGACGACATCATCGACACGATGATCGAGGAGACGACGGAGGACGTGCATCGCTTCGGCGGCATGGAGGCTCTGGACGAGCCCTACATGAAGATGAGCTTCCTCGCCATGATCCAGAAGCGTGCCGGCTGGCTGTGCGCGCTGTTCATCAGCGAGATGCTGACGGCCAACGCGATGCAAAGCTACGAGAGCGAGCTGGAAAAAGCGATCGTGCTGACGCTCTTCATTCCGCTGATCATGAGTTCCGGCGGCAATTCCGGCTCGCAGGCGACCTCGCTGGTCATACGCGCGCTGGCATTGCGCGAGATCGGCCTGCGCGACTGGTGGCGGGTGGCGTTGCGCGAATTGCCCACCGGCCTCCTGCTCGGGGCGATACTCGGCGTCGTCGGCATCTGCCGCATCGCGCTCTGGCAGTATTTCGACTTCTACGACTACGGCCCGCACTGGCCGTTGATCGCCGCGACGGTCGGAGCGGCATTGGTCGGCATCGTCACCTTCGGCTCGCTGTCGGGTTCGATGTTGCCGTTCGCCTTGAAACGCGTCGGCTTCGACCCGGCCAGCGCGTCGGCGCCGTTTGTCGCCACGCTGGTCGATGTCACCGGGCTTGTCATCTATTTCTCGGTGGCGCAGGTGATCCTGCGCGGCACGTTGCTGTAGCAGCTCTCCTAGCTGCGTCGCGGCAAGTACCTTGCCGCGGCGCGTTTGTCCGTCAGTCTACGCGCTCGCCATCCTTCACTCGGTAAGTCGGCTTGTACATGGTCACAAGCTCTTCCGCGGCCGTCGGATGCACGGCCATGGTGCGGTCGAAATCATCCTTGACCAGCCCGGCCTTCAGCGGAATGGCGAGAAGCTGCGCCATCTCGCCGGCATCCGGCCCCAATATGTGCGCGCCGAGTACCTTCTTAGACGCGCCATCGACCACCAGCTTCATCAGCATCTTTTCGTCGCGGCCGGACAAGGTGTGCCGCATCGGACGGAATGCCGCGCGATAGATCTCGATGTCGGGGAAGCGCTTGACCGCCTCGTCTTCCGACAGGCCGACCGTGCCGATCTCCGGCTGCGAGAACACGGCGGTGGCGATCGTGTCGTGGTCGGGCGCGGTCGGGTTGCCCTTGAAGGCGGTCTCGACGAAGCACATCGCCTCGTGGATCGCCACCGGCGTCAGTTGCACGCGATTGGTGACGTCGCCGATCGCCCAGATGTTTTCGACGTTGGTGCGGGAGTACGCGTCGACCTGGATCGCGCCGGTCGCGGTCATCTCGATGCCGATGCCTTCCAGTCCCATATTCTCGGTGTTGGGGATGCGGCCGATGGCGAGCATCACCTGGTCGACCGTCAGCGTCTGGCCGCCGGTGAGCAACGCGTCGAGCCGGCCGTCCGGCCGTTTGCGGATCCATTCCGAGACGGCATGGCAAAGGATCTTGATCCCCTTCTTCTCCATCGTTTCGTGCAGCATGCGCCGCAGGTCCATATCGAAGCGGCTGAGGATCTCCTTGCCGCGATAGACCAGCGTGGTGTCGACGCCCAGGCCATGGAAGATGTTGGCGAATTCGACCGCGATATAGCCGCCGCCTTCGATCATGATCGACTTGGGCAACTGCTTGAGGTCGAAGGCCTCGTTGGAGAAGATGCAGTGTTCGTGGCCGGGCAATGCCGGGTGCGGCGCCGGACGGCCGCCGGTGGCGATCAGGATCTGGTCGGCGGTGACGGTACGGTCCTGGTCCAGAAGATGCACCACATGCGGGTCGACGATCATGGCGCGCGTGTGAAAGGCCTCGCCGCCGGCGCCCTCGACGTTCCTCTTGTAGATCGCCTCCAGACGGCTGATCTCGCGGTCCTTGTTGGCGACCAGCGTGGGCCAGTCGAAACTGGCTTCCGGCACCGTCCAGCCATAGCCGGCGGCATCGGCGAAATGCTCGGGAAATTGCGAAGCATAGACATAGAGCTTCTTCGGTACGCAGCCTCTGATGACGCAGGTGCCGCCGAAGCGATATTCCTCGGCGATGCCGACGCGCTTGCCGAGCGCTGCGGCGACGCGCGCCGCCCTCACCCCGCCCGAACCGCCGCCGATAACGAAAAGATCGTAGTCGTAACCGGCCATTGCGCGGCTCCTTGAGCTTCGGAAAATGTGAGTGACAGGTAGGCCGCAAACCATCAAAAGAAAAGCCCGGACGAGCCGGGCTTCACAGATGGCCGCAGGGCCGTTTGGAATGGCAGGATCAGTTCTGCGTGTCGTCGGCAGGGGCCGATCCATCGGCAGGCGCGGCGCCATCGGCGGGCGCGGCCGCATTAGCAGGCGCTGCCGGCGCTTTCGCCTTGGCCGCCGCGGCCAGCGTTTCACCGACCTGCTGGGCGAGGTCACGAGCAAGCCCGTTCTGCCAGATATCGGCGGCCTTCACCAGGTCGCGCGTCACGGCCGGGCCGCTCTCGAGGAGCTTCTTGCCGGAGTCCGAATTGTAGAAGGTCGCGATGTCGTTGAGTTCCTGTTCGGAAAACACCTTCGCATAGGCAAGGGCCGCTTCCTTCTCCAGGTCGGCCCGGCGCGAGGCAAGCGCCAGCGCCTTCTCGCTGATCGTCTTGGCGATCAGCTCCTGCATGTCGGGGTTCTTTTGGATGAGCTGCGATTCGAGGGCGGCGGCGGCCTGCGGCAGGATGTTGTCGAACGGGTCGGTCGCATGGATCGCGGTGACCGCGGCGCGCGCCGCCTTCAGGTGTGCTTCCGTGACGTCCTGCGAGAACGCCGGCGAAGAGAAGGCGAAGACGGCCGATGCCGCCAGAAGGACGGACAAGCGGCGAACCCGGTTATGCAACATCATGGTCGATAGAACTCCCTGTTTTTCAGGCGGCATGGACGGTTTGGATGCCATCGCCCCCGGCGATGATGGCCGCTGACGCCAGCCCGATGAAAAGACCGTGCTCGACCACGCCGGGAATGGCGTGGAGAGCATTCGATAGCGCTCTTGTATCCGGAATGCGGCCAAAAGATGCATCGAGGATAAAGTGGCCGCCGTCTGTAACAAAAGCCTGGCCGCCCGTCATCCTCAATGTAACCGGACCGGAAAGGCCGAGCCTTGCAGCCGCCTTCCCGATCGCGATTTCGGTTGCGCGCAGGCCGAACGGGTTGACCTCGATGGGCAATGGAAAACGGCCGAGCGTCTCGACCATCTTGGAGCGATCGGCGATGACGATCATGCGAGCGGAAGCCGCCGCGACGATCTTCTCGCGCAGCAATGCGCCGCCGCCGCCCTTGATCAGCGTTAGTGCGGGGTCGACTTCGTCGGCGCCGTCCACGGTGAGATCGAGTTCCGGCGTGTCCTCCAGTGTCGACAGCGGCACCCCAAGCTCGCGGCACAGCGAGGCGGTGCGCTCGGACGTCGGCACGCCGATGATGGTCAGGCCGGTGGCCACCTTGTCGGCAAGCAGCCGCACGAACTCGTCGGCGGTGGTGCCGGTGCCGATGCCGAGCCGCATGCCGTCGGTGACATGGGCAAGGGCCGCCCGCGCGGCTTCGACCTTCAACTGTCTTGCATCCATGCCGCTTTTACCGCCCCGGAACCTGGTGTTTGCGGCTCCTACCATTTTTGCCGGTCCGGTCAAAGCCCTTGCAGCGGCGTAGGTTGATGACGGTCGGCCTCCCGTCAATGGTGTGCCCGCGCGGTCAGCGAGCGATGCGCGGGCAACGTTAATAGGAATTTTTTCTTATATGCCATTGACTGGGTGAAGGCAGTTATGCTACATATTTGCCTATGGTGCAGATTTGCGCCGGGACCCGCCGCACTGGCGGGTTTTTTCATGGCTGGCGGTTCGTCGCGAATGCCCGGTCCGGGGAGCTTGCTTGCCTGAACGAGCCTGCCCGGCGCTTGCCTTGACGCGCCGCAGCCTTTATCGCCTGCCCATTGCATAAACTACCCAGGATGGATCATGACCCGCCCGATCATCGTGTTTGACCTCGACGGTACGCTGATCGACACAGCGCCGGACCTGCTCGACAGCCTTAACCACAGCCTTGCCGCCAGCGCGCTCGCGGCCGTCGACGAAGCCGGCTTCAGGCGCTTCGTCGGCCATGGCGGCCGCGTCATGATCGAGCGGGCGCACGCCGCGCAGCAGCGGTCGCTCGATGTCGCCGAACACGACCGGCTGCTGAAACTGTTCCTCGACCACTACACCCTCAACATTCCCGGCAAGTCCCGCCCCTACCCCGGCGTCCTCGAGGCGATCGCCCGCTTCGAGAAGGCAGGCTATCTCCTGGCCGTCTGCACCAACAAATACGAGGCCAACTCGCTGGCGCTGATCGAGGCGCTCGGCCTGACCAAACACTTCGCGGCGATTGCCGGACAGGATACCTTCGCCTTCCGCAAACCCGACCCGCGTCACCTCACCGAAACCATCAAGCGCGCCGGCGGCGACCCGCACCGAGCTTTGATGGTCGGCGATTCGCAGACCGACATCGACACCGCGAAAGCCGCCGGCATCCCAGTGGTGGCCGTCGACTTCGGCTACACCGACCGCCACGTGCGCGAATTCGAGCCCTCGGCGGTAATCTCGCATTTCGACGCGCTGACGCTGGACCTGGCTGAGCGGCTGATCGCCGCGGCGCAACATTGAACGGATAGCGGGCGGCCGGGACAGGTTCAATGACAGTTTCCTGTTTGCGGCGGATGCCTCTAATGATCGAAGTCGGCGCCGCCCCTCATCGCCCTGCCGGGCATTTCTCCCCGCACAGAGACGGGGAGAAGGGTCTGGCCGGAACGCTGGCGCCTCCATTGCAACGTTAAAAATTGGCGAAAACGGCGACACAGCCCCCTCTCCCCGTCTATACGGGGAGAGGATGCCGGCAGGCAGGTGAGGGGCGGCGCCGGCGCTTGAAAGAGTATGACGAAACCTGAAGCGATTGCCCCTGTGAGAACGCCGGACACCGCCTTGACTTCCCGCACCGCCCTCCCTTATATCGCGGCTCGCTTGGCCTTCGGGCAACGAGCGGGCGATTAGCTCAGCGGGAGAGCACACCCTTCACACGGGTGGGGTCGCAGGTTCAATCCCTGCATCGCCCACCATCCAACTAAACTGATTTGTTGGATGACTAGGCCCCTCCACTTTGTCCAAAAAAGCTACTGGCGCGTAGGCCAAACAGCTTGGCGCCTCGCCCTTATTGATTTTGGGTTTCCGTCACCATCTGTCGGTTTGTTTGTATGCAAATCAGTTGGGCGACGCTATGGTAGCTTCCTCAACGTCAGATTCTCGGGGGAGAACATGGCAGAACACGCCGTTGAAATCGTCAGGGAAAAGTCGTGGTCGGTTCGCGTGACCGTCAATGGCGTCACCACCACCGTCCCATTCTCAGCCGAAAGTTATGCGCGCTCATACGCCGACGGTCAGGCGTTCCGGCTGGGTGTGCAGGTGGCAGAGCTTAAGCGGTCAGCCTGACGCGTGGGGGTTGAGAAGCCCTCCGAAAGATTGCAGGTAGGCGACGAAAGCCGGATCATGTGGGGCGACGGCGAGCGGGCTCGGCCCGTGCGGGCGAGCAGGTATTCGAGAATCGCGATCGATTCGACCATGATCATTCGCCGTCTTGTAGCGCCGGGACAAAGCCGGCGGGGTTGATTGCAAGAAAATCGGGAATTGCTCGAGGGCAGTCACAAAGCCGATGCATAGCCTGGCCATCCATCCCGCCTGGGGAACAAACCTCCCCATCACTGAGTTTCCCCCTGTCGAAACTTGAGGGAAAACCATGACCAGATTTCTCGTGGCGACAAGCGTCGCCGTTCTTCTCGGCTCCGGCCCGGTTCTGGCGGCCGACGAAAAACCGCTGCCGCCGCCCAATGCCAAGAAATTGTCGGACATCATCGCCAAGGTCGAGCAGCGCGATGGCTTCCGCTATGTCAAGGAGGTCGACTGGGATGATGGCGCCTATACCGTCACCTACTACACCGCCGACAAGGCGAAGGTCGAAATCACCTATGATCCGGTGACAGCCGAACCCAGATAGCTTCGTCAGGGGAAACCTGCGGGACGGGCAACCCGTTCTACGATCCCTCCCGGCAATGATCACCGGTCCCATCTGAAAATGCCGAGCCTGCGGCGTGAGATGTGCCCGCCCTTGCGCCAATGCACCTTTGATGGCTGATTACAGCGGAGCTTCACGGGGGGTATGCATGGCGACGGCCAGGCATGTGTTGAAACGTATCTTGATGGTGCTTGCCGGCTATCTCGTCGCCGTGCTGGTCGGACTGATTGCCATCGTCGCGATTTACGCTGCGCTGAGCTCCCTGCCCAATGCGCCCCGGTATTTCGACCTCATGGGCGTCTCGCCGATCGCGGCGCTGGTGGTGCCGCCGCTCGGCATGTTCATCTATTTCCTGACGATCGTGCTGACCGGGGCGCAGACCCTGATCTTCGCATTGATCGCCGAATTCTTCTCGTTGCGCGGCTTGCGGCTCCACATGCTCTTCGGCGGTGCGGCGGCGGTCGGCGGCTTTGCCCTGATCTGGCCGAGCGCGCTCGAGGACATGGCCTCGGAGCGCTGGGCCGACATCGGCATCATCGCCGCTGCAGGCCTGGTCGCCGGGCTTGTCTACTGGCTGATCGCAGGGCGCGACGCCGGTTTCCGGCGACCGCTCTCGGCCCGCTGAATTCTCAGCTCGACGGGGAGCGTGCCGCTTCGGTGGCGTCCAGGGCCTGCTTCAACCGCGTGTCCCGGTCGTAGACGTCGTTGAAGTATTCGACCTTGCCGGACATGTCTGGCCATGCGGTGAAATAGGCCACATAGACCGGGATTGTGCGCGTCACATTCTCGGTCGCGTGCCCGTGCTTCAGCTTCTCGGCGATGTAGTCGACCGACGTGCCCAGCACCGCAGCCGCCATGCCGCGCGGGTCCTGCAACCGCACGCAGCCGTGGCTGAGCGCACGCATATCGCGCTGGAAGAACGACTTCTGCGGCGTGTCGTGCATGTAGATGGCGTGCTTGTTGGGGAACAGGATCTTCAATTCGCCCAGCGCATTGGCCTCGCTCGGGAGTTGGCGCACGCTGTAGGGGATGTTCGCGCCATAGCCGCCCCAGTTGACCGCCGAGGACGGAATGCGCTTGCCGCGCGAATCGGTCACCTCATAGCCGGCGCGGTCGAGATAACCCGGATCGCCGCGCAATCTCGGCAGCATTTCGTTGACGATGATCGACTGCGGCACCCCCCAATAGGGATGGAAGTCGACCTGCTTGATCTGGTCGTAGAAGAAGGCGGTCTGGTTGGTGGTCCTGCCGATGACCGCACGGGTTTTCAGCTTTTCCTCGCCATTGTCGATGTAGCTCGCCGTGAAGGCTGGCTGGTTGATGAACACACGCGGGCTGCCGAGGTCGGATGGCAGCCAGCGCAGTTCTTCCAGCGCCACCTGTACCTTGAGCAACCGGTC
Source organism: Mesorhizobium sp. B2-6-4 (assembly GCF_006441495.1). Classification (NCBI taxonomy): domain Bacteria; kingdom Pseudomonadati; phylum Pseudomonadota; class Alphaproteobacteria; order Hyphomicrobiales; family Phyllobacteriaceae; genus Mesorhizobium; species Mesorhizobium sp. B2-6-4. The sequence continues at coordinate 210,118 of NZ_VFUE01000006.1, read as the reverse complement.
GGCCTTGGACGTTCCGGCCAGCGACGCGACGGTGCGCGGTCCGATGACGCCGTCGCCCTTCATGCCTGCTTTTTGCTGCACCGCCTTGATGACCGGGACCAGCTCAGGGAGGTAGACGTCGCTGGTGGCGAGCCGCGACAGCACTTCGCCGTAGGCGCCGCCCATCTCGTCGTCGAGATCGCGCGCGATCAGGCTCAGCAGCTTGGGAAGCTCGGGACTGGTTTCGCCCGGCTTCAGCAACAGGTTGGGATCGACGACGATCTCGTTTTCGGCGCTCGCTTGCAGCGACTCCAGCTCGACGCGCAGCGCCTGGTACTCCGGGTTCTGCGGATGCCGCGATTCGAGATAGGTGCGCACTTCCTGGGTGTGCGCCAGCGTCTTCAAAACGCCTTCCATGTCGAGCGGCTTGGCGGGGAAATCATAGTAGCCGGTCATGCGGTTGGGTTCGACGCGGCCGCTTTGGGCATCATGGACATAGCGAAGCACGCGAGCCGACAGCGCCATTTCGAAGCGCACGAACTCCTTCAAACGTGCAGCGGCGTCACCAGTCGACGCAGCGGCGGTCGGCACGTCGACCGTGTAGTCGGACGGTGCCAGGCCGTAGCTCGCCGCCTCGCCAAGCACCCGCACCGCGTCCTGTGCGCGGCTGTTGGCGTTGGCTCCGGTCACCCAGATGAAATCCGGATTGGCCGAATAATAGGCGATCAGCGCCTTGGCGATATCCGGCTCCGCATAGAGCTCGTAGTCGCTCAGTCCGGCGATTGCCTCGCGAAAGGCGTTGCCGGTGGCTGAGGGCACGAAGGCGGCGTCCTGCGGCGTCGCCGGCTGCGGCGCTGCCGTAAGCGCCGAGAAGTCGACGCGCACGAGCTTGTCGGCTTTGTAGGTGTAGTAGGAAGGGCTGCTGATCTTCACGCTGCCGCCACCACCGCCGGCGGATACGTTGGGGTTCGGCTTGCGCCTTGGTGGCGGAGGAGGAAACTCACCTCGCGGCTCGTGCCTTACGCCGCCGCCGAAAAGCATGTCGAAAAGCCCCTGCGCGCCTGCTTGCGGCGTTCCCAGGGCCAGCGTCGCCACGAGCGCTGCAAGCGGCAACGCGGTAGCTTTGTTTCCCGGCAATTTCATGGTCACCCGCTCCAGCCGCAACCGGCTCCGTTCCGCACGCTCGTGCGTCTTGCCCACCGCATGGCGGATGTAAGACGCGACTATACCGATTCATACCGATTTCGTTAAGCTTTCATAAATTTTGGGGCGGCTGTGGCAGAACGGTTTCACAACATCGTGACGGCCGGAGCGGACACAATCCGCTCCGGCCGTCGAAGCAGGCGGGCGACGTCAGGCGTTGGCGCCGCCATCGATGGTCAGCGCGGCGCCGGTCACGAAGCGCCCCTCGGGACCGGCGAGCCAGGCGACCATGCCGGCGACCTCATCGGCGTCGCCGAAACGCGGTGTGGCCATTTTTTCCCGCTGATGCTCGGCATGCGGACCGCTTGCCGGATTCATGTCGGTGTCCGTCGAGCCCGGATGGACGATATTGGCGGTAATGCCGCGCGCACCGAGGTCGCGTGCCAGGGCTTTGGTTAGTCCGACCAGCGCCGCCTTGCTCGCGGAATAGGCACTGAGGCTTGTGTCGGTCACACGCTCCGCCAGATTGCTGCCGATGGAGATGATCCTGCCGCCCTCGCCCATATGTGCCACCGCGGCCTTGGAGGCGACGAACGGCGCTCTCAGGTTGACCTCCATGGTTTCATCGAAGTCGGCGAGCGACAGGGTGTCGATGGGCGCGGCGCGCCAGATGCCCGCGCTGTTGACCAATATGTCGAGCCGTCCGAAGGCAGAAGCAACATCGTCGACCGCCCTCGCGACCGCCGCGGCGTCGCGGTTGTCGGCCTTGATGGCGATGGCGCGTCCGCCATTGGCCTCGATCTCGCCGACCACCGCACGGGCCTGCTCCTCGCCATTGACATAGGTCAGTGCCACGCTGGCGCCGTCTGCCGCCAGCTTGCGAGCGATCGCTGCGCCGATGCCGCGGCTGCCGCCGGTGACGAGCGCGGCCTTGCCGCTCAGACGGTTCGATGACATTGCATTCTCCTTTTTGTAACGATCGATACATAAATAGATGTCAGGCTTGTCCGGCCCCGTCAACTGAATTATGTATCGATCAGCACAGAAAGAGCATGATGCCGGAACGAGGCCGCCCCCGCACCTTCGACAGAACCGCCGCCCTGCGGCGCGCGATGGAGGTGTTCTGGGTCAAGGGCTATGAAGGCACGTCGATAAGCGACCTGACCGGGGCGATGGGCATCAATTCGCCAAGTCTCTACGCCGCCTTCGGCAGCAAGGAAGCGCTCTTCCTCGAGGCGACCGAGTTTTACACGCAGGCCGAAGGCACGGACATCTGGACCGCGCTGGACGAGGCGCCAACGGCACGTGAGGCGATCGAGGCTTTCCTGCGTCAGACCGCCAAGGCCTATTCGCAGACCGACCGCCCGCAAGGATGCCTGGTCACGCTCGGCGCGTTGCATCAGGACAGCTCGCGCGGCGCCATCTGCAACGACCTGCGCCGTCGGCGCGCCGAAAACCACGCAGCCTTGCAGAGGCGGTTGGAGCGTGGCGTGGCCGAGGGCGAATTGCCGAGGAGTTTCGACTGCGAAGCCGCCGCGACCTTTTTCGCGACGGTTCAACACGGCATGTCGATCCAGGCGCGCGACGGTGCTTCGCATGCGGCCCTGCTGGCAACCGTGGAGGGGGCAATGGCCGCCTGGAAGATGATAGCCGGTACCGACGCGGGATGACAAACGCCGGGCGTTGTGCTCGAAATCCGAACGGACGGAGCGCCAGTCTAAACGGGCCGGGAGGATCGGACGGTGAAAAAGGGTTATCGCGAACTGCTGGATGAGGCGAATGCCGAGATCGAAGTGCTTTCGCCCGAGGAAGCGGCAGCCCTGATCGAGGACGAAGGCACCATCTTTGTCGACCTGCGAGATCCTCGCGAGATTGAACGCGACGGCAGGATTCCCGGCGCCAAACATGTCACCCGTGGCATGCTGGAATTCTGGATCGATCCCGAGAGCCCTTACCACAAGCCGTTCTTCGCTTCGGGAAAGAGCTTCGTCTTCTTCTGCGCCGGCGGCTGGCGTTCGGCGCTCGCCACCAAGACCGCGCAGGACATGGGGCTGTCGCCGGTCAAGCATATCCTTGGCGGCTACACCGCCTGGAAGGCGGCCGGACTGCCGGTGGAACCCGGCGAGAAGAAGAAACAGCCCTGATTGCGGTTCAATGGAGCAGCGACGGCTCCCGGTGCGCGGCCACGAAGCTGACGGCGCGTTCCACCACGCCCTTGTCCGCCAGGATGCGGCGATGGCCGAGCCCTTCGGCCCAGTGGAGCAACACATGGTCACCGGCGCCGGCATAACGCCAGGCATGATCGGCCGAGACTTCGCGATCGTCGGGTGCGTGGATGACCAACGTCGGCACCGGCGCCTGGGCAAGCTGCCGATCGCCGGTGAATTCGTGCAGCGGCCGGCCGGAAAGATATTCGACACGGTCCGCCATGGCGGCCTGCGAGCGCGGACCGACATTGAGCATGCGGCTGAAGTCGGCGAAGATGGCCGGCAATGAACTGGGCGCGGCGATCAGCACCAGGCGCCCGGCCGCCAGCGGCGCAATGTTCCTGATCGATCCGGCGATTGCATTGGCGGCGACGGCGCCGCCGAAGGAATGACCGACCACCGCCGCGAACGGGCCGAACCATTCGCCCGCGATTCGCACCGCATCCACGGCATTGACCATGTTCAACCGCCGGCCATGCGATTGACCGTGGCCGGGAAGGTCGAGCGAGACGACCCTGTAGCCGGCGGCGCGGTAGCCCTCGATCAGCATGCGCATATATTCGGTGCGCGAGCGCCACCCATGAACGACGAGAACCGTTCCGGCGGACGCCCTGCCCGGCTCCGGACGGAATTCATGCACCATGACGCAGCCGGATCCGGCTTTCAGCCGGTGATGCCGCGCTTCAGCCATGAAATCTGCCGCGCGGTCGACGGCACGGCGTTCGCCCTCGCTCAGCACCCTGGCGTTCGGCGTACGGCAGAACAGCTCGAATGCGGCGCGCCCAGTGAGGCGGGGGGCGACATGTTCGGCGACCCCGAATACACCCCGGATGACCTTCAGTCCGAATGATGCCATAGTGGGAATCCATCCATACGTTCAAGCATGAACATAATAGTTCAAAGATGAACAATAAACAAGAGCTGCCTTGGGACAACCCGCGGTTTCGCAACTGGGTCGCGGTTGCGCGCGCCTGCCATGTGCTGGAGCGCACGCTTGCCGTGAAGCTGGCGCCGCTCGATCTGAAGCCCGCGCAGCTCGATGTGTTGATGAATCTCTACCGCCATCCCGGCATGTCGCAGCACGATCTCGCTCGCAAGCTGCTCGTCGGCCGCTCCAACATCACCATGCTGTTGCCGCAGCTTGAGGCTCGCGGCCTGCTGCGCCGCGAAGGCGACGAGAAGGACAAGCGCATACTGCGGCTGGCCCTCACCGAAGCCGGCGAGGCGCTGCTGATGCAGGCGCTGAAGGTGCACATGGCGCTGATCGAGAAAGCGATGAGCCAGTCGACGCCGGAGCAGTGCGACATGATCGGCGAGCAGATGCGCAAGATCTACGAGGTGTTGAAGGACGCCTGACCGCCATTGCGGTCCGGCGGATCACCACATCGTCTTTTTTGCCCGCTCCGGCCATTCCTTGTCATAGGTTTCGCCGTCGATGTTCCTGCGGCTGGTGATCTCCAGGATCTTTCCTGGCGTCGGCAGGGATTTCGGATCGACATGCCTTTCCGGGTTCCACAGTTCCGACCGCACGATGGCGCGGGCGCATTGGAAATAGACCGTATCGACATCGATGACGCTCACCGAGCGTGCCGGCCTGCCGTCGACCGTGAACGACGCGCAGAGCGCGGCATCCGTGGTGATGCGCGCGCGGCCGTTGATGCGCAGCGTCGTTCCGGAGCCCGGCACCAGGAACAGCAGCCCGACGCGGGGATCGCGAATGATGTTTTTCAGCGAATCGGCGCGGTTGTTGCCGCGCCGGTCCGGCATCATCAGGGTTTTCGGATCGACGATGCGCACGAAGCCGGCGAGATCGCCGCGCGGCGAGCAATCCAGCCCTTCCGGCCCGCTGGTCGCCAGCGCGACGAAGGGCGAGGCCTCGATGAAGGCGGCGTATTCGGGAATGACGTGGTCGAGTTCCTTGACCACCGAGGCTTCGCCGGGCAGGCCATAGAGCGTTTCAAGCTGTTCGACTGTGGTTATGATGGACATTGTCTCGTCTTCCGATCCGCCGCCCCTACTCCCGCTCCATGACATCTTGACGACGCCCGCCGGCTAACGGTCGCGGCTGAGACCCTTTTGCGCAAGCTCGGCAAGGTAGGCGTTCCAGCGCGCGTCCTTCTCGTGGCCTAGCGTGTGCAGGTAATTCCAGGTGAAGATCCCGGTGTCGTGGAAATCGTCGAAGGTTATGCGGACCGCGTAGTTGCCGACCGGTTCAATTTTGAGGATGGCGACATCGCGTTTGCCGGGAACGGTCACCCGCTGGTCCGGCGAATGGCCCTGCACCTCGGCCGACGGCGAGGCGACGCGCAGCAGCTCGGCCGGCAGCTCGAATGGCTGGTGGCCGGGAAAGGTCACGGAGAGCAGTTTCCGGTCTTTGGAGACCCGCAGTTCCTTCGGCGCCGTCATGGTGTTTTTCCGTTTCGAACCGCCCTTCCCTACGCCGCTTCGCCGGATTGGAAAAGCCCGTACCAGGCAGCCGACATCCGGTGTCGGTCGGGGAATGTTACCAAAGATCGAGAGCGGCTATCTTGAACGACAGGCCGGATCGTATCACATAGCGATATATAACGCCGTCGTTCACAGCCACGGGAAACGCTTCACGCATGGACATGATCGATCCTTTCGGCCGCACGATCAGCTACCTGCGCGTGTCGGTCACCGACCGCTGCGATTTCCGCTGCACCTATTGCATGGCCGAGGACATGGCTTTCCTGCCCAAGAAGGACCTGCTGTCGCTCGAGGAACTCGACCGGCTGTGCAGCGTCTTCATCGCAAAAGGCGTGCGCAAATTGCGTCTCACCGGCGGCGAGCCGCTGGTGCGCAAGAACATCATGCACCTGGTCCGTCAGCTGTCGCGTCATCTCGAAAGCGGCGCGCTGGAAGAACTGACGCTGACCACCAACGGCTCGCAGCTTTCGCGTTTTGCTGCCGAGCTCGCCGATTGCGGCGTCAAGCGCATCAATGTTTCGCTCGACACGCTTGATGCCGACAAGTTCCACGCAATCACCCGCTGGGGCCATCTCGGCAAGGTCATGGCCGGCATCGATGCGGCGCAGGCGGCGGGGCTGAAGATAAAGCTCAACGCCGTGGCGCTGAAGGATTTCAACGACGCCGAATTGCCTGAGATGATGCGCTGGGCGCATGGCCGCGGCATGGACCTGACCGTCATCGAAACCATGCCGATGGGCGAGATCGACGCCGACCGCACCGACCAGTACCTGCCGCTGTCGCTGCTGCGCGCCTCGCTGGAGCGCCAGTTCACGCTGACTGACGTCCCGTTCAAGACCGGCGGTCCGGCCCGCTATGTCCATGTCGCGGAAACCGGTGGCCGGCTCGGCTTCATCACGCCGATGACCCATAATTTTTGCGAGAGCTGCAACCGCGTCCGGCTGACCTGCACCGGCACGCTCTTTATGTGCCTGGGCCAGGAGGATGCCGCCGATCTCAGGGAGCCGTTGCGTGCGTCCGAAGGCAACGATCTGGTCGGCGCGGCGATCGACGAGGCGATCGGGCGCAAGCCGAAAGGGCATGATTTCATCATCGACCGTCGCACCAGCCGCCCCTCCGTGTCGCGGCATATGAGCGTCACCGGCGGCTGATTTTCCCACGGATCTGGTGCAGGATCGCTTCCGGCTGACTGCTGGAGGAATGGAATGAAGTGCGCGCGCTCGGTACTGGCATTCGTTGCGGCGATCGCGGCAATCCCGTCGGCTGCCGCTCCTTTCACCTACACCAACGAGCGATTCGGCACGGTCTGCACCTTTCCCGATGATGTTTTCACCGACCGCCAGCCCGAACCGGACAATGGCGACGGCCAGCAATGGCTCGCGCCCGACGGCGCCAGCCTGATCTGTTCCGGCATCCTCAATATCGACAACGACACGCCGAAGAGCTTCGTTGCGGCCGAGAAGACAAGCACCCAGGCGGGTTACAAGGTCACCTACAGCAGGACGGGAAAGAACTGGGCCGTGCTTTCGGGGCTGAAGGCCGGGAACATCTTTTATGAGCGCCGCCTGTTCGGCAAGGACGGCGTCATCCGCACCGTCTGGATCGAATATCCGCCGGCCGTGAAGTCGAAATACGACCCGCTGGTCAGCGCCATCGCCGCCAGCCTCGAGGGACCGTGACTATTGCGGCCATGCCGCAATAAATCTCCGCCGGCGGATGCCCGCCTGATTTACCCCAGCCGTTTTCGCGCCTAGCCTTCCATCCGGTAGCGGCTTTCGCTCCGTGGGGAAAACATTATGCGCAAATTCATCTTTTCTGTTGCCTTGCTCGGCCTCGCCGCCATGCCGGCGGCGGCGCAATCCATCGGCGGCACTTACGATGTCGCCGGCACCAATTTCGATGGTTCGGCCTATGGCGGCGAAGCAACCATCACGCTGACAAGCGGCACGACCTGCACGATCCATTGGGAAACCGGCGGCTCGTCCTCGGACGGCATCTGCATGCGCAACGACAACGCCTTCTCGGCCGGCTATGTCCTGGGCAAGGAGATCGGCCTTGTCGTCTACAAGATGGATGACGACGGCTCGCTGCACGGCCTGTGGACGATCGCCGGCAAAGACGGCAGCGGCACCGAGGTGCTAACGCCGAAGAAGTAAGGCCGGTCATCCGCGGTTGAAATTCTGGGCCGCGATCAAGGCCGTGGCCCAGCCCTTTGTCGTTGCTGTTTCGGTCCCGGCTGCTACAGGCTTTTTTCAAAGCAGAACCGGTAGAGATCTTGCCCCTTTCTCCCAATCTTCGCGGTGCGTTGTTCATGGTGGTGGCGATGGCCGGCTTCACCCTCAATGACGCGATCACCAAATATTCGTCGCAGTCGATGAACATGGCGCAGGTCATGCTGATCAGAGGCGCATTTGCCTCGCTCTTCGTCGGCCTGCTTGCCTGGCAGCGCGGCGCGCTGGTCCGGCCGCGCTCGATGCTGCAGCCACTGGTGGCGCTGCGCGTCCTTGCCGAGGCCGGCGCGACGGTGACCTTCCTGGTCGCGCTTGCCCATTTGCCGATCGCCAGCGTCTCGGCCGTCCTGCAGGCACTGCCGCTGGCCGTGACAATGGGCGCGGCCCTTGTCTTCGGCGAGGCGGTCGGCTGGCGCCGCTGGCTGGCGATCGCCGTTGGATTTGCCGGCGTGCTGGTCGTGGTGCGCCCGGGCTTCGAGGGGTTCAGCATGTTTTCGCTCGTGGCGCTGGCCAGCGTCGCCTGCTGCGCAGTGCGCGACCTCGCCACCAAGCGGATTCCGCAGGCTATCCCCACGCTGCTGGTCTCCACCGCAACGGCATTGGCCATGACGGTGGTCGGCGCGCTGCTGCTGTCGCCGATGGGCGGCTGGACACCGATGACGGGAAAAGCCACTGCGCTGCTGGCGCTCGCAGCAGTGCTGGTGCTCATCGGCTATCAATTCATCATCATGGCGATGCGCTCGGGCGAGATTTCCTTCATAGCGCCGTTCCGCTATACGGCGCTGCTCTGGTCCATTGTGCTCGGCCTGCTGGTCTTCGGCGATGTCCCCGACATGACAATGATCATCGGCGCCAGCACAATCGTCGGCTCCGGCCTTTACGCGCTTTATCGTGAGCGCGTCGTCGGCCGGCGCAGGATCGTCGCGGAAAGCACTGGTCCTGCCATGGCCCCGGACGGCATATAAGAGGCTCGCGGGGAATTTTCGCGAAGGCGCACGGGCTCGATGATGGTGAGAGATATTGCGGGATTGATGCTGGCCGGCGTTCAATCCAGATGCAGGGGCGGCGGCGACAAGACCTTGCTGCGGCTCGAAAGCGGCTGGCCACGGCGGCCGATCAACATCAACATGCCCGACGATCTTGCCAAGGCGGCGCGGTTGCTGCAGAGCATCTGAGATGAACAAGCGCCTCTTCGGCATCACCGGCTGGAAGAACTCCGGCAAGACGACCCTGACTGAGAAACTGGTCGCGGAACTCGTTGGGCGCGGCTGGAGGGTTTCGACCGTCAAGCACGCCCATCATGATTTCGACATCGACAAGCCGGGCGCGGACAGCTTTCGCCACCGGCAGGCAGGAGCCATGGAAGTCGCCATCGTCTCCGCCAATCGCTGGGCGCTGATGCACGAATTGCGCGGCGAGGATGAGCCGGCGCTGGAAGCCATCCTGTCGCGGCTTGCGCCGTCCGACATCGTGCTGGTCGAAGGCTACAAGCGCGAAGCCCACCGCAAGATCGAAACCCGGCGCCTGGAGGCGAAGGACCGGACGCCGCTTTCGGCGGGTGACCCCGGGATCGTTGCCATTGCGGCCGACTTCGTCATCGAGGACAAAAGCCTGCCGGTGTTCGATCTCGACGACGTGAAATCGATAGCCGACTTCGTCGAGCGCGCGACCGGCCTCGTTCCTTGAGAAGTAACGTAACGGCAGAAGGACATTGCCGATTTTCGTGGTTTTGCAGTTGCTTTTTTCTTGGAAAGAGTGGGAGTATCGGGCCAGCGGGCGGTCAAAAGCACCGCCCCCACAGAGCCGTTTCGGAACGACGGCCGGGACCATAAAGAGAGGATCATTATGCGTATTGCACTGCGTATCGCGCTCGCCGCTTCGGCCGCGCTGCTGACGCTCGGCGTAGCCCAGGCCCAGGAAAAGACCCTGAGGATCGGCACCGAGGGCGCCTACCCGCCCTTCAACAACCTGACTTCCGATGGCAAGCTCGTCGGTTTCGACATCGACATCGCCCAGGCGCTCTGCGACGAGATGAAGGTCAAGTGCACCTTCGTTGCCCAGGATTGGGACGGCATCATCCCGGCGCTGCAGGCGGGCAAGTTCGACGCCATCGTGGCCTCGATGTCGATCACACCGGAGCGTGCCGAGAAGGTCGACTTCACTCACAAATACTACAACACGCCCTCGGCGCTCGCCGTGCCGAAGGATTCGACGCTGAAGGGCGTGACCAAGGAGGACCTCGCCGGCAAGAGTATCGGCGTGGCCACCACGACGACCCATTTCAACTATGCCTCGAAGACCTACACCGACAGCACGATCAAGGGTTATCCGAGCAGCCCCGAGGAACAGGCGGACCTGGCCAACGGCCGCCTCGACGCCATCGAGGATGATATCGTGGTGCTGCAGCAGTGGCTGGATTCGCCTGACGGTGCCTGCTGCAAGATCCTCGGCCAGCCCTCGCCGCAGCCGGTCGAGATTTTCGGACCTGGCGCCGGCATTGCCGTGCGCAAGGGCGAGACCGATCTGGTCAACAAGCTGAATTCCGCGATCGACGCCATCAGGGCCAACGGAAAATACAAGGAAATCAACGACAAGTACTTCAAGTTCGACGTCTACGGCGCCGAGTCCTGATAATCACCTCCAAGGGCGGCAGGGTCTCCCTGCCGCCTTACCCGATCTGGGAGCTCTGGAGATAACACCACTCGATGCCAGCCCAAAGCATATGGACACTTCTCAGTTGGGGACCCAATGGCTGGCTTGACGATATCGCCTATGGCGCGGTGGTCACCATCGCGCTGGCGCTCGCCACGCTTCCGATCGGCCTGACGATCGGCTTTTTCATTGCCTGGGCAAAGCAATCCGAAGAGCCTTCGCTGCGGCTGGCCGCGAACATTTACACCACCATGTTTCGCGGCCTTCCGGAGCTGGTGACGCTCTTCCTGTTCTTCTTCGGCATGCCCATCCTGCTGCAATACATAATCCGCTTCTTCAGGCCCGAGGCGACGATCGATGTCGACAGCTTCATCGCCGGCATGATCGTGCTCTCGCTGATCTTCTCTTCCTATGCCAGCGAGGTATTCCTTTCGGCCTTTCGCGCCATTCCGAAGGGCCAGTATGAGGGCGGCTATGCGATCGGTCTGTCGAAGTGGCTGACCATGCGCAAGGTGATCCTGCCTCAATTGCTGCGCATCGCCTTCCCCGGTCTCGAGAATTGCTGGCTCAGCCTGCTCAAGGACACAGCCCTGGTCTCGGTCGTCAACCTCGCCGAGACCTTGCGCAATGCGGGCGTCGCGGCGCGCGTCACCAAACATTCGTTCCTGTTCTACAGCGTCGCGGCGCTGGTCTTTCTCATCCTGGCAATCCTGTCTTCGATCGCCACCGGCTTCATCTTGCGGTCGCTCGGGCAGAAGGAAGCGCGATGAGCGTCACCGACACCATTGCCGTCGATCGGCCGCCGCCGCCGGCGCGCGGCTGGCCGCGTGCCCGTATCGTGGGATACGCACTCGTCGGCCTCTGGATCCTCTTCGGCTTCGGCATACTGGCCTATCTGGTCTCCGCGTGGAACGGCGAGTTCTTCGCACGATATGCGCCGGCCTATCTGCAGGGACTTGGAACCACCCTGTCGCTGGTGGCTGTGTCGATGGTGGCCGGCGCCATCCTGTCGCTGCCCGTCACCTATGGCCGCATGTCGAACAACCGGTTGCTGTCGTGGCCCGCCTATTGCTACGTCTATTTCTTCCGCGGCACGCCGCTGCTGGTCCAGGTCTATCTGGTCTATTACGGGGTCGGTTCTTTCCGCGTGCAGCTCGAATCGGTCGGGCTATGGTGGTTCTTCCGCGACGCCTTCAACTGCGGCGTGTTCGCCTTTGCGCTTAACACGGCCGCCTATCAGGCCGAAATCCTGCGCGGCGCCATTGAGAGCGTTCCAAGGGGCCAGTGGGAAGGCGCCGCTTCGCTCGGCCTGCACAAGCTGCAGACGCTGCGCAAGGTCATTCTGCCCCAGGCGATCATCGTGGCCTTGCGACCCTACGGCAATGAACTCGTTCTGATGATCAAGGCCTCCGCGATCGTCGCCATCATCACCGTCTACGACCTGATGGGCAATGCGAAACTCGCCTACGCCAAGTCCTTCGACTTCCAGGCCTATGTCTGGGTGGCGATCGTTTATCTGGTGATGGTCGAGATCCTGCGCCACGGCGTCGAATGGATCGAGCGCCGGATTACCATTCACCTGAAACGGTAAGCTTACCTGATCTGTGCCAGTCGATGGCTCGGCGCGCGCCTTGACGAATCCGCCGCATGGCCTAGACCTTCCGCAACTGCAATCTTTGCTCCCGTCGGAAGGAACAAGCCATGGCATCGGTGGCATTTCTCGGTCTTGGCGTCATGGGCTATCCCATGGCCGCGCATCTGAAGAACAAGGGCGGCCACGACGTCACCGTCTACAACCGCACCGGGGCAAAGGCCGAGCAATGGGTCGCCCAGCATGGCGGCGCTCTCGCCCTGACGCCGGCGCAGGCTGCCGAAGGCAAGGACTTTGTTTTCTCGTGCGTGGGCAATGATAACGATCTACGTTCGGTGACGACGGCAAAGGACGGTGCCTTTCAGGCCATGAAAAAGGGCGCCGTCTACATCGACAACACCACGGCATCGGCCGAGGTCGCGCGCGAATTGGCCGATGCCGCACAGGAGCGCGGCTTCTCGTTCCTCGACGCGCCGGTCTCCGGCGGCCAGGCCGGCGCCGAAAACGGCATTCTGACCGTCATGGTCGGCGGCGACCAGGCAGCCTTCGACAAAGCCAGGCCCGTCATCGACGCCTATGCCCGGATGGTCGGGCTTATGGGACCGGCAGGCGCCGGCCAGCTCACCAAGATGATCAACCAAATCTGCATCGCCGGGCTGGTGCAGGGACTGTCCGAAGGCATCCATTTCGGCAGGAAGGCCGGGCTCGACATCGAGAAGGTCATCGATGTGATCTCCAAGGGCGCAGCGGGCTCGTGGCAGATGGAGAACCGGCACAAGACGATGAATGCAGGCAAATACGACTTCGGCTTCGCGGTCGACTGGATGCGCAAGGATCTCGGCATCTGCCTTGATGAAGCCGACCGCAACGGGGCCAGACTGCCCGTGACGGCGCTCGTCGACCAGTTCTACAAGGACGTCCAGGCGATGGGCGGCAGGCGCTGGGACACATCCTCACTGCTGGCGAGGCTGGAAAAGTAGAACGCAGATGTCCCTGCCCTGCCCGAGCTGGAGCGCGGACGACATCGTCGCTCACCTGCGCTCGATCGGCACGCAGGAAAACCGCGCCGGCATGGCCCGGTTCGGCATCAACACCGCGACGGCGCTTGGTGTAGGCAATTCGGATTTGCGGCCGCTGGCGCGCAAGCTGAAGCGCAATCACGAGCGGGCGCTTGCCCTGTGGGACAGCGGTGTTCGCGAGGCGCGGCTGGTGGCGGCGTTCACCGGGGAGCCGAAAAGGATCACGGCCGAGCAGTGCCGCCGCTGGGCCGGCGATTTCGATTCATGGGAGATCGTAGACAGCGTTTCGGATCTCTTTGCTGAAACGCCGTTCCGGCGTGAGTTGATCGAGGAGTTTGCTGCCGACGAACGCGAGTTCGTGCGCCGGGCCGGCTTTGCCATGGTGGCGTGGAGCGCAGTGCATCTGAAGCAGGAGCCGGACGCGACGTTTCTCGCCTATCTGCCGTTGATCGAGGCGCATGCCGGCGATCCGCGCAATTTCGTCAGGAAGGCGGTCAGCTGGGCGCTGCGGCAGATTGGCAAACGCTCGGCGGCGCTGCATGCCCCTGCCCTTGCGCTCGCGCAAAAGTTGGCCGGATCATCCGACAAGACGGCGCGCTGGATCGGCCGGGACGCCGTGAAGGAGTTAACGGATGCCAAAAGGCTGGAACGGCTCACCTCCAGAAAAAGCTGATCTTGCCGATATCCGGTTCACGGAGGTGACGCCGGCAACACGCGGCGACTTCGAGATATTGTTCGAGCAGCCGGGTGCGCCAAAATATTGCTGGTGCATGGCGTGGCGGCAGTCCGTCCGCGAGCACATCCCGAATGATGAGAAAAAGCGCCAGATGATGGCACTTATCGATGCCGGCAGGCCGGTCGGCATCCTCGCCCAGATCGACGGCAAGACCGTTGCCTGGTGTTCGGTCGCGCCGCGCGAAACCTACCGAAGGCTTTCAAAGCGGCAGGACGACAGCGAGACAGGGGTATGGTCGATCGTCTGCTTTTATGTGCCAAGGGCTTTGCGCGGCCGCGGTTTTGCTTCCGCATTGCTCGATGCGGCCATTGACCACGCGTTCGCCAAGGGGGCGCATATCATTGAGGCCTATCCGGTGGGCGAGGCATCGCCGAGCTACCGTTTCATGGGGTTTCGCGACATGTTTGCGGCGCGCGGCTTTCACGACGCCGGCATGACCGGTTCTCGCCGGCATGTAATGCGGCTCGAGCGTTGACGTCGCCGGTGGCGGTGTCTTTACTCGAACGCAAAGGAAACGTCCCATGACCAAACGTCTGATAGCCATGGCAGCGTTCGCGGGCGCGATGTCGGCTTTTACAGCCGCCCTCGCTTCGGCCGAGACCACACACATATTCTGGAAGGATTTGCGCCCGGCGACCCAGGCGGTTGCCGAAGAAGCTGGCCTGCCGATGATCGCGGCAAAATTGCCCGATCGCGGCGAGACGTTATCCCTCGGCCTGCAGGACAAGACCATACAAATAGCCGGCTATGCGTTGCCGGTCGATCGCGAAGGCGATCTTGTCTATCAATTCCTACTGGTGCCGTGGACCGGCGCCTGCAGCCACATGCCGACACCACCACCCAACCAGATCGTCCTGGTCACCCCGGCTCAGCCCTACAAAATATCGCGGGCCTACCAGCCGGTTTCCGTAACCGGCGCGCTGAAACCAGGCATGGAGAAGAGCCAGCTTTTCATCCTGGACGGCGTCTCGGTCATCCAGTCGGGCTATACCGTGCGCAAGGCAGACGTGACCGGCGTCGACACCGTGCCGGACACAATAACCCTACCGGTCAACTCGCCTTGGACTTTCCTCAACAAAAAGAAGAACTAAGCAAGGCGAGCTTGCGTGACCTTGCATGCACCAAGGCCACGCGCGCTCAGGCCGCGTTCGCGCCCGATTCCTTGTCCAGCACCATGTAATCGAGCGGGATTTCGGTCGTGTACTTGATCTGCTCCATGGCGAAGGAGGACGAGACGTCGCGAATCTCGATCTTGGCGATCAGCCGCTTATAGAAGGCATCATAGGCTGCAATGTCGGGCACCACGACACGCAGGAGGTAGTCGACATCGCCGCTCATGCGGTAGAACTCGACCACCTCGGGGAATTCCTGGATGACTTCGGAAAAGCGCCGCAGCCATTCATGGCTGTGCGAATTGGTGCGGATCGAGACGAAGACGGTGACCCGCACATTGACCTTTTCATGATCGAGAATGGCGACACGCCGCTTGATGACGCCCTCTTCCTCGAGCTTCTGGATGCGCCGCCAGCAAGGGGTCGTCGACAGTCCCACTTTCTTGGCGACATCTGCGACCGCGAGCGTCGCGTCCTCCTGCAGGAGGCGGAGAATTTTTCGGTCAAGGCGGTCCATTGAAAGCTCCTGAAGGAATGGATTGGCTATAATCGGCGTTATTATAGCCTTTCACAAGAAAAAAATTCTGCTGATTGGCGGAAAAGCCGGTGGTTTCTTGCTGAATGTCTAACCGAGGCGATAGCGGATTTCCGACCTGAGGAAAGGCAGCAAATCCATTTCAAACCAGGGATTCCGCTTCAGCCAGCCGGTGTTGCGCCAGGACGGATGCGGCAGCGGCAGCACCTTCTGGCCAGCGGATTTCTCCCAGATGGAGCGCCAGTCCCTCACCGTTTCCGTCAGGGACGGGCGCCGCGCGGCACCCATGTGCCAGGACTGCGCGTAGATGCCGATCGTCAGCACCAAGTCGATCTGCGGCATGAGCCCCATCAACGGCGCGCGCCAGGCCGGCGCGCATTCACGCCTTGGCGGCAAGTCGCTGCCCTTGGCGTCCTGGCCGGGGAAACAGAAGCCCATCGGCACGATAGCGAACTTCTCGGTGTCGTAGAACTCCTCGCTGGTGACGCCGAGCCAGTCTCGCAGCCGGTCGCCCGAAGCATCGGTGAACGGCATGCCCGACAGATGCACCTTGGTTCCCGGCGCCTGGCTGGCAATCAGGATGCGGGCATTCGACGAGGGTCGCAGCACCGGGCGCGGTTCGTGCGGCAGTGGCCGGCCGATCGGATTGTCGACGCAGATGCGGCAGGCGCGAACCGTCGCGGCGAAGCTTTCGAGTTCCGCAGTCATCCTCAGGCCGCGGCACTCGGCCGGCTCGAAACCATCCGATACCAGCGCAACACATTGCTGCACTCGTCCGGCACCTTGATGCGCGCCGGTTTCATAAAATCGATGGCGATCATCCCGGTGATATCGGCGATCGAATAGGCGTCGCCGGCGGCGAATTCGCGGGTTCCCAGTTCGCCGTCGAGAAGTCGCAGGAATTCGATTGCCTTCGGTTTGTTGGCCTCGCCCCACTCGGGAATCTGCGGGATCTCCCATTCCTTCATGGCCGGATGGGTGTGGCGGAAAGCTTGCGCGACGCAGGTCAGCAGGTTGAATTCCATCCGCCTTTGCCACATCTCGACCTGCGCCTTGCCGAGCGCCCCGCGACCGAACAGTGCGGGCTCGGGATTGAGTTCCTCGAAATAGCGGCAGATGGCGACGGACTCGGTGATGACGGTGCCGTCGTCAAGCTCCAGCACCGGCAGTCGCCGCAGTGGATTGCGCGAGCTGACCGCCTGTTGCCTGTGTTCCAGCGCGCCCATGTCGACGGACACCAGCGGAACCGCGATTCCCTTCTCGGCCAGAAAAACGCGAACCCGTCTTGGGTTGGGCGCCCGGCCGCCGTCGAAAAGCTTCATTCGATCCTCCAGTTCTTGCCGGTGATGGCACGGTTCAGCTTCCGCCGGCTTACCAGAAGCGGAAAATCTCCCGCACGGCATCGCCGATCGAGGCGAGCGTGCCATGTTTTCTCTCGACGGACTCGCCATGGTGGCTGTCGCGCCAATCCTGCGGCTGGTCGAACGTACCTGCCCAGATGCCGGCCTTTGCCGCGCGCGCGATCGCTTCCTCGCTCTCGTAATCGCCGAAAGCGACCGCCCAGCCTGCCTCTACCTGTGCGCGGTTGAGATCGGTGTCCCCGGCCCTGCAATCGCCGAGCAGCCGGCCGTAACGATCGCGCTGCCAGCCGCTGCAGATGACGGGGCTGCCGGCGATCAGGCGCACCAGAGACTGGCGCGCAAGCGCGCCACAAGAATAGTCGGCGCCGTACTTGCGGCAGGTCTGGGTGTATTCCGGCGCGTCGATGCCGCGCATGCGGATGCGTTCGGCCCCGAGCGTGATCGAGTCGCCATCATTGATGATGGCGACGCCCTGTGTCTTTCGCGTCTCCACGCGATCGAGGCGCGCCGCAAGCACGATCAGCAACCCCAGAATAATGACGGTCAGCCCGTAGTCCAGCAATTTGCGCCACAGGCTCCGCGGACGCGGCGCAGCGTACCGCCGGCGCGGTCCTTGCGACCAGGAACGGCTCATATGGCAAACGGTTGGTTAATCATTCGAACGTAGCTTAACACCTTGAAATGCCGCCCGCATAATTGAAGTCTTCATGCCTTTGCAACGCTCGAACACAGCGGACAAATTCATTGTGGACCGCAGGAAACGCCATCGCAACAGCGATGTCGCGCGCGCGGTGCGCAAGACGCGCGACCGTCTTTCGCAACAGGCCGGCAATCCGGATTTCGATCGCGAACTATTGAAACTCCATGCGCGCGCGATGACCAGCGGGGCCATTGCCATTCCGCTGCTTGTCCTGGCGATCGCCGCGCTTGGCCGGCTGGCCGGCATCGGCAATGAGATCATTCTCTGGGCGCTGTTCACCCTGACCTGCTACACGATGTTGGCTTTCATGGCGCGCCGCGTCGAACGCGTGGAAGCGTCCGATCTTAACCCGTTGCAAACCCAGAGAGAATTCCTGTTCGCACATTTCCTGTGCGGCCTCGGCTGGGGCTGGTTCGTCTGGCTCGGCTGCGGTGCCTGCGCGGTCGACCAGTTTCAGGTGGTCAAGGCCGTGGTGCTGCTGCTTGCCATGGCCGGAACCGCTATCATGGCCTCATCCCTGCGCGGGGCGTTGCTGGCGACTTTCGCTGTTCCGGTGGCGCTTTACGCCTACGCCGAAATAAGGCTGCGGATGCCGGTCGGGGCGATCATGGCCGTACTGCTCGTCCTTTCGCTGCCTTTCTTTGCCTATATCGCGCGGAACCTCAACCGCTCCTCCCTGATGCTTTTGTCATTCCGCTCCGAAAAGGACGCGCTGATCGCCGAAGTCGAGACCGCGAAATCGATGTCGGACGAGGCGCGGCGGCGCGCGGAAGATGCCAATCTGGCCAAATCGCGCTTTCTTGCCTCGATGAGCCATGAATTGCGCACGCCGCTCAACGCAATTCTCGGTTTTTCCGAAGTGATGTCGAACGAAGTGCTGGGGCCGATGAGCAATCCCACTTATCGCGACTATGCCCATGACGTGCACGAATCCGGCCAGCATCTTCTCGACCTCATCAACGAGATCCTCGACCTGTCGCGCATCGAGGCCGGCCGGTACCAGCTCAATGAAGAGCCGGTGATGCTGCTCGGCATTGTCGAGGATTGCTGCCACATGATGGAGTTGAAGGCGCGCAACAAGGATATCCGCGTCATTCAGGATTTCGAACATGCCTTGCCGCGCCTGTTCGCCGACGAGCGCGCGGTGCGCCAGATCACCCTCAACCTCTTGTCCAACGCGATCAAGTTCACCGCTACCGGCGGCGAAATCCGCGTGCGCGTCGGCTGGACGGCCGGCGGCGGACAATACATCTCGGTCAGGGACAATGGCCCCGGCATACCGGAAGACGAGATCCCGGTGGTGCTTTCGGCCTTCGGCCAGGGTTCGATCGCCATCAAGAGCGCCGAACAGGGCACCGGACTTGGTCTGCCGATCGTGCAGGGCCTGCTCGCCATGCATGGCGGCGAATTCCAACTTCATTCCAAGCTGCGCGAAGGCACAGAGGCGATCGCCATCTTCCCGCTGAGCCGGGTGATGGAGGAACTGCCGGCCCTGCCGACCGCAGCAGTCGCGGCGCGTCGGCGTTGACGCGCCTCATGCGTGGAATGAGCGCGAATGCTCGGCCTAGCCGCGAACGGCCGCGGCCATGCCCGAACTGGTCAGTGCCGCTGCCTTGATTAGGCCGGCGGCAAGTGCCGCGCCTACTCCCTCGCCGTGGCCGACGCCGAGGTCAAGCAAGGGGCGAAGGCCAAGGCGCTCGGCGGCCTGCGCATGCGCGGGCTCCGGCGACAGGCCGGCGAGCAGGCAATGATCCAGTGTCGCAGGATTTGCGGCATGCAGCACCGCCGCCGCGGCCGTTGCCGCAACTCCGTCGAGCAGCACAGGGATTCTCTGCATCCGTGCCGCAAGGATGGCGCCGGCTATCGCCGCGAACTCACGGCCACCGAGCCGGCGCAGCACCTCCAACGGTTCATCGAGATGGCCGGCGTGGAAAGCCAGCGCCGCATCGACCACCTCCGCCTTGCGCGCCTGCATCGCCGCATCGGCGCCGGAGCCCGGGCCGACCCAATCGGTGCCCTTGCCGCCCAACACGGCCGCGAACAGGGCCGCGGCGACGGTGGAATTGCCGACGCCCAGATCGCCGAGGCAAAGCAGGTCGGCGCCGCCGGCGATCGCCTCCATGCCGAAGGCCATGGTCGCGGCGCAACCCCGCTCGTCGAGTGCGGCATCCTGCGTGATGTCGGCTGTCGGAATATGCAAGGCGAGATCGAAAACCTTCAGCCCGAGGTCGTTGGCGACGCAGACCTGGTTGATCGCTGCACCGCCGGCCGCACACAGTTCGACGGCGTTGGCGGTCGCCGCCACGACTCTCGGCGAAACGCCGTGCCTGACAACACCATGGTTGCCGGCAAAGACCGCGACCAGAGGCCGCGTCACTGCCGGCGGCGCACGGCCGCTCCATGCTGCCAGCCAGGCAGCGATATCCTCGATGCGACCAAGCGAGTTCCTTGGCTTGTCCGCCTTGGCGAACAGCGTTCGCACACGGGCCTCGGCTGTCGTGTCGGCCGCCGGCAGGTTGGCCAGCAGGTTACGGAAATCGTCGAAGGGCTGTGCTCTGGTCATGTCGTGGAAATCGTCCTTGCAGATGGCAGCGGCATAGCCGCCCTCGTGCGCCGGCACAACCTCCCGCGCCTGATGTAAAAGCGGCCGCGGGCGACGCATTCCCGAGGGCTTGCAAAGGCCATGCCGTTGCACCATGTGGAAGTCAGCCAAGGAAACATTCATGACGGCCATCGAATCCCCATGCATTCTGGTCTGTTCGATCGATATGAAGACCGGTTTCTGTTTCGGGTGCGGCCGCACCCGGGACGAGATCGGCGCCTGGATCGACATGACGGCGCAGGCGCGCCGTAACGTCATGGCCCAACTGCCTGCAAGGCTGGAGACGGTCGAGCGCCGGCCGCGCCGCGAAACCCGCCGCACCCGTATGGCACGGGAACGCGACGCGCTCTCGTGAACGGATTGCCGACATGAACCGCCTGTTCTGGATCCTGATGCTCGTCATCGGCGTCGGCGCGGTGCTGCTGATGTTCAACGATTCCGCCGGCAATACGCTCGGCGTCGAGAACGATGATTTCGGCCGGTTGATCTGGCTGGGCGCCTTCGGCGCGCTCATCGGCGCCGGCCTTCTAAGGTCGGGCCGCCCGCTCAGCGCCATGGCGCGCAATCTCGGCGCGTGGGCGGCGATCGCGCTCGCGCTGATCGCCGGCTATCAATATCGCTACGAATTGCAGGATTTCGCCAACCGGGTAACCGCTGGCCTTGTTCCCGGCAGCCCGCTGGCGCTGGGCATCGAGGACGGCCATGCCACCGTGACGCTCGACAAGGCCGACAATGGCCATTTCGAGGCGCGCATCTTGATCAACGGCGCGCCAGTGCGCACGGTGGTCGACACAGGAGCGACCAGCACCGTGTTGACGTCGCAGGACGCCCAGGCAGCCGGGATCAATCCCGCCGCTCTCGATTTCACCATACCGGTCTCGACCGCCAACGGCACGGCGCGCGCCGCGGCTGTGAAAACCAACGAACTGGCCATCGGCGGCATCGTGCGAAAGAATATGCCGGTGATGGTCGCGGCACCCGGTATGCTTGGCCAGAGCCTGCTCGGCATGAACTTCATCAGTTCGCTGTCCGGCTTCGACGTGCGCGGCGACCGGATGACCCTCCGGGATTGACGTTCGGCGAAAGCGGTTCAGGCGGCCTTGTCGACCGCCCCGCTGAGGTCGACCGCAGCGAACGCCGTCTTCAGCACCTGCGGCCCAGCGCCGGGGCGCGTTGCATCCGTGGAGAGGATCTGGCGGTAGCGGCGCGCACCGGGCAATCCATGGAACAACCCGACCATATGGCGGGTGACGTGGCCGAGCCGCCCGCCCTGTTCGACATGGCGTGCGGCGTAGCCGGCCATGACATCGATCAGCGCGGCGAAATCGAAGGGACCGGTCCGCTCTCCATAAAACATGGCATCGACGCCGGTCAGAATGCCTGGAGTATGGTAGGCGGCGCGGCCGAGCATGGCGCCGTCGAGGTGCTGGAGATGCGTCTGCGCCTCTTCAAGCGATTGAATACCGCCATTGATGCCGATGAATTCGCTCGTTTTTCTCGTCTTCAGCCGATAGACGCGACCGTAGTCGAGCGGCGGGATGTCGCGGTTTTCCTTGGGGCTCAGCCCCTCCAGCCATGCCTTGCGCGCATGCACCCAAAGGGCGTCGGCGCCGGCCGCGAAAACTCCGTCT
Source organism: Mesorhizobium sp. B2-6-4 (assembly GCF_006441495.1). NCBI lineage: Bacteria > Pseudomonadati > Pseudomonadota > Alphaproteobacteria > Hyphomicrobiales > Phyllobacteriaceae > Mesorhizobium > Mesorhizobium sp. B2-6-4. The sequence goes on along the minus strand of NZ_VFUE01000006.1, from coordinate 188,171 downwards.
GCAAGCGCATCCAGCGCCGGCTCGGGATCCTGCTCGTCGACGCCGATGCGGCATTTGACGGTTACGGGAATGGTCACGGCCGCCTTCATCGCCGCGACACAGTCGGCGACGAGGTCAGGCACCTTCATCAGGCAGGCGCCGAACGTACCGGACTGGACGCGGTCCGACGGGCAGCCGACATTGAGGTTGATTTCCTCATAGCCGAAAGCCTGGCCGATGCGCGCCGCCTCGGCCAGCTTCCCCGGATCGGAGCCGCCGAGCTGCAGCGCGACCGGATGTTCCGCCTCATCAAAACCAAGCAGGCGCTCGCGCGCGCCCTGGATGACCGCGTCCGCCACCACCATCTCGGTGTAGAGCAACGCACGGCGAGTCAGCTGGCGATGGAAGAACCGGCAATGGCGGTCCGTCCAATCCATCATCGGGGCGATTGCCACCTTATGCTCTTGGTATCTCGACATTTTTTGCGTCAATTGGTTGGTTGATGCGGGCGGTATGGCCACCAATCCTCATATCGGCGACATATGCGAAGTAGGCAAGCCCCTCGCTCGAGCAGTAAGTCTGAAGGCGGTCCTTCTGCGCCTGCCAAATCCTATGGCCTGAAGTGCTGTCTTCTCGTTTTTTCGAGTGCTGGGCGAAATCGCTCCAAGAAATCGGAAGCTTGCACCCCCTTGCTACACCGCAGGAGAGCGGCACGCCGTTTTGCGACCTGGTCGATAGTCTTTCAACTGCGGCGAACAAGACGGGGGACCGCCTTTCCAGGATTGGCTGCTTTCCGAAGTTGCCGACCACAAGCAGATGGTGGCCATCCTGGGCCGCGCCGCATTAGGCGTTCGCCGACGCCATGGCAAACGGACAAACAGTCGATCGGCGCCGGGGGTCGGCGCCGATTTTCGACTACAGCCGGTTCAGAACGTTACCGCCGCAGCGCGTACACGCGCCCAGCTGGCTCGCTGCCCACCGACAAGGCCATGTCGTCATCCAGAAGCCGCGTGATCCGGGCGAAGCCGGTGAACGCCTTCCTGGCTTCTTCAGCCGACATCTGCCCCGACAGGGCGGCCGCGCAGCAGTTCAGCGCGCATTGATAGACAGGGCCACGTCGCCCGGTCGGCCATTTACGCAAAAACATCATGGCCTCGGCAACACTGTCGATTTCCTCGATAGGGTGTCCCTGCCCGCGTGAAATCCGCACGGGCGAAAAAAAATGCAAATAGTCCATCATATCCTCCCGCTCGGTCGCGACGTGTTCGACCGAACCCCATCAAACGCGCCATCATCCACTTGGTTCCATAAAAAACGACGCTTGGCAAAAAAAGGGCAGGTTTGCCCGCCGCGGCTCCGATGTCGTCGCGCCGGCGCTTGAAAGCGCCACGAACCCGACTCGCCGATCAGAGGGCAAGCATCATGCCGCGCGACAATGGCGATCCCCATTGAATATCTTTAAGGCCAAAGCCGGCAAATCAGCCGATTGCCCCCTCCCTCGCGTCAGGCGTAACCTTGACGGTCAACGCGTGAGGGCGCGTGCTGCAAGAAGGGGACAATTGCAATGACGATACAAGGCGCATCGCCGGATCTATATAACGAAGATCTCGCACCGGCCAAGATACGAAACTGGGGACCATTCTCGATCTTCAACGTCTGGACGTCGGACGTGCACAGCCTCTGGGGTTACTATCTCGCCGCCAGCCTTTTCCTGTTCTGCGGCGGTTTCGTCAACTTCATCATCGCCATCGGCATCGGCTCGCTCGTCATCTACGCGCTGATGAACATGGTCGGTTATGCTGGCGTGAAGACCGGCGTGCCTTACCCAGTGCTCGCCCGCGCCTCGTTCGGCATATGGGGCGCCAACATACCGGCGCTGGTGCGCGCCATCGTCGCCTGCTTCTGGTACGGCGCACAGACGGCGGCCGCTTCCGGCGCCATTGTCGCGCTGCTGATCCGCTCGCAATGGTTCGCCGATTTCAACGCCAACACCCATTTCCTCGGCCACTCCGGGCTGGAAGTGATCTGCTTCGTGGTCATCTGGGCGCTGCAGCTGCTGATTATCCAGAACGGCATGGAGACGGTGCGCCGCTTCCAGGATTGGGCCGGGCCAGCCGTGTGGGTGATGATGCTGATCCTGGCCGTCTATCTCTGTGTCAAAGCCGGGACCTTCGCCTTCACCAGTGACATTCCGATGGAGGTGCTGCTCGAAAAGACCAAGGATGCGGGCGTGCCAGGTGCGCCGGGATCGTGGACGTCGCTGTTCGCCGTCGCCGCGATCTGGGTGACCTATTTTTCGGCCCTCTATCTCAACTTCTGCGATTTCGCCCGCTATGCACCGGACAAGGCATCGCTGCGCAAGGGCAATATCTGGGGCCTGCCGATCAATCTCATCCTGTTCTCGCTGGTCGCTGGCGTCACCACCATTGCCGCTTACGACGTCTATCACGAGGTGCTGCTGCACCCCGACCAGATATCGGCGAAATTCGGCAGCTGGTTCCTGGCCGCGCTCGCCGCCTTGACCTTCGCGGTGGCGACGCTCGGCATCAATGTCGTGGCCAACTTCGTCTCGCCGGCCTTCGACTTCTCTAACGTCTTCCCGCGCCAGATCGACTTCAAGAAGGGCGGCTACATCGCGGCACTGATCGCGCTCGTGCTCTATCCCTTCGCGCCTTGGGAAGGCAGCGCTGCGTCCTTCGTCAACATCATCGGTGCGACGATGGGGCCGATCTTCGGCGTCATGATGGTCGACTACTACCTGATCCGGAAGGGCGAGGTCGACGTCGAAGCGCTTTATCGCGAGGACGGCGAGTTCCGCTTCCAGGGCGGCTGGCATGTCAATGCCTTCATCGCTGCCGGCATTGGCGCCGTCTTCTCCTCGATCCTGCCGAACTTCACCAACTGGCTGCCATCCTGGTGGGGCGTCTATGGCTGGTTCTTCGGCGTCGGGATTGCCGGCATCATCTACTACGTGCTGCGCACCGCCGCCGTGGGTGCCGGCGCCAAGACGGCGAAGGCCTGAAATGGGGCAGTAGGCAGGAAAGGTAGGGAAAGCAGACGGCTTCCCCCTACTGCCTACTGCCTACTCCTACCATCTCGGCCAATCGGCGCACCGTGTTCCAGTTGCGCGACGTACCGACGCCCAGGCGTTTGTGATTGGCGGCCGCGAGCAGCCGTGAACTCGGTCGTGCCCGCGAAAAGACGACCCAGATGTCGCCGCCGCGTGACATCACCTTCTCATCGGCGGCGGCATAGGTCTCGAGCGCCGCCGCCGCATCATCGGGCACGGGCTTGCGCATTATCCGGACCGCCACCTGGTCACCGGTCTCGGCGGATTCAGCCGGAAACGGATTGCCGGCCGCGAGCCTCAGCCAATCTTCGGCAGCGCGCACGATGATATCGACATGGCGGCCGAAAGCTTTTTTGAAGGCGGCTTCCAGACGCTGCTCGAGACCGGCGACGTCCGTCGCCGGCGCCTCGAAGACAAGATTGCCCGTCGCCACGAGCGTACGGACATTCTTCAGCCCGAGGCCTTCCGCCATCGCCTTCAGGTCGGACATCACGACCCGGCGCCCTTCTCCCAGGACGATGCTGTAGAGAAGGGCGACGTAGGTCTGCATCGGATGCCGAACCCCGCCTGGCGCGCCTATACCAGGCGCGATTGTTCGACCGCCGCCTCGATGAAGCTGGCGAACAGCGGATGCGGGTCGAGCGGCCGGCTCTTCAGCTCGGGGTGGTATTGCACGCCGATGAACCAGGGATGGTCGGGGTATTCGACCGTTTCGGGCAGCACGCCGTCGGGCGACATGCCGGCAAACACCAGGCCGCAATCCTCCAGCCGCTGCTTATAGTCGATATTGACCTCGTAGCGGTGGCGGTGACGCTCGGAAATCTGCGTGTCGCCATAGATGTCGGCGATCTTGGAACCCTTGGCGAGCTCGGCCTGATAGGCGCCGAGCCGCATCGTGCCGCCGAGATCGCCGGTTGCCCGGCGCTTCTCCAGCATGTTGCCCTTCAGCCACTCCGTCATCAGGCCGACGACCGGCTCCTTGGTCGGGCCGAATTCGGTCGAGGAGGCCTCATCGACCCCGGCCAGCGACCGCGCCGCCTCGATACAGGCCATCTGCATGCCGAAGCAGATGCCGAAATACGGCACCTTGCGCTCACGCGCGAATTTCGCAGCCAGGATCTTGCCTTCCGAGCCGCGCTCGCCGAAACCGCCGGGCACCAGGATGCCATGCACCTTTTCCAGCCAGGGCGTCGGATCCTCCTTCTCGAAGATTTCCGATTCGATCCAGTCGAGCTTGACCTTGACGTGGTTGGCCAGACCGCCATGCGACAGCGCCTCGATCAGCGATTTGTAGGCGTCCTTGAGGCCGGTATATTTGCCGACGATGGCGATGGTCACCTCGCCTTCCGGATTGTGGATGCGGTTGGACACGGCCTGCCACGGCTCCATGCGCGGCTTCGGCGCGGGGTCGATGCCGAACGCGGCCAGCACTTCCGAATCGAGCCCTTCCTTGTGGTAAGCCATCGGCACGTCGTAGATGTGCGGCACGTCGAGCGCCTGGATGACCGCGCTTTCCCTGACATTGCAGAACAGCGACAGTTTTCTACGCTCTTCCTTGGGAATGGCCCGGTCGGCGCGGACGAGCAGGATGTCGGGCGCGATGCCGATGCCGCGCAGCTCCTTGACCGAATGCTGGGTCGGCTTGGTCTTCAATTCGCCCGCGGTCGGGATATAGGGCATCAGCGTCAGATGCACATAGACGGCGTTGTTGCGCGGCAGGTCGTTGCCGAGCTGGCGGATTGCCTCCAGGAACGGCATCGCCTCGATGTCGCCCACGGTGCCGCCGATTTCGCACAGCACGAAATCATAGTCGTCATTGCCGTCGAGGACGAAATTCTTGATCTCGTCGGTGACGTGCGGGATGACCTGCACGGTGGCGCCGAGGTAGTCGCCGCGCCGCTCGCGCTCGATGATGTTCTTGTAGATGCGGCCGGTGGTGATGTTGTCCTGCTGGTTGGCGGAACGGCCAGTGAACCGCTCGTAATGGCCAAGATCGAGATCGGTCTCCGCGCCGTCATCTGTGACGAACACCTCGCCATGCTGATACGGCGACATCGTGCCTGGATCGACATTGAGGTAGGGATCGAGTTTTTTTATGCGTGCGCGATAGCCCCGCGCCTGCAAGAGAGCCCCGAGGGCCGCTGCGGCAATGCCTTTTCCAAGTGAGGAAACCACGCCGCCTGTGATGAATACATATCGCGCCATGGGAGTCATCGCTTAACGCGGCCGGATTGATTCCGCCAGAGAAAAAACCGCCGCTAAGGCTTTTTCCCAACAAGGCGCTCGAACCGTGATCCGAAAATGGGATCCGGTTTTCGGATAGGCCCATGTCGAACGGGCTGGCCCGTTCCACTGGAACGCGACCGAGAGCGAGGCAAAACAAAAGGGCCGGCTGAACCGGCCCTTTTGGCAAGCTGCTGCAAACGTCAGATGATGACGACCTTGGTGCCGACCTTGACGCGGCTGTAGAGGTCCATGACGTGCTCGTTCATCATGCGGAAACAGCCATTGGAAGCGCTGGTTCCGATCGACTGCGGCGCGATGGTGCCGTGGATGCGCAGATGCGTGTCCTTCTTGCCGTCATAGAGGTAGATGGCGCGGGCGCCGAGCGGATTCTGGCCGCCGCCGGGCATGCCGTCCTTGTACTGGGCATAATGCTTGGGCTCGCGCTTCTGCATGTCCAGCGTCGGGATCCAGCGTGGCCACTCCTGCTTGTCGCCGACCGCCACGGTGCCCTTGAACTGCAATCCTTCGCGGCCGACCGCGATGGCGTAGCGGCGGGCGGTGGACGATGATTCCACCAGATAGAGCCGGCGGGCACTGGTATCGATGACGATCGTGCCGGCCTCGTAACCGGTGAATTCCACGTCCTGTGGCACGAACTCCGGCTTTACCTTGAACGGCTTCTTGGCGTTTTTCCTGGCGAGCGCCGAATCCAGCGCACGGGTCTCAGGCAGATAGTTGATCGAGGACGATGCCATCTGGCCGCCAAACAGTCCGGCGAACAGGCCGCCGCCGGTGCGCTGCTTCTGGCCAGGCAGCTCGCTGCGCAATTCGCCATTATTGCCGGTCAGCGCAACGTTCATCACCTCGGCCGATTCCGGTTCGGCCGAAGGAATCGGCTCGATCGGCGTCAACGGCTCGATGATCTTCGTGACATTCTTGGCGGGCTTGGCCGCGGCCACTTCGGTCGCCGGGGCAGTCTTGCCTCTCTTGGCCAGGAACGCCTGCCGTTCCGCCTCGGCCTTCGCTTTCGCCGCTTCGCGCATCGCCATCTTCCTGGCTTCCAGCGCCTTGGCCTTGGCGGCTTCCTTGTCGGCAACGATCTTGGCCTCGATCTTTTTGATCTGGGCGAGATCGTCCGGTGTCGGATTTTTCTTCTTCTTGAGAAGCCTCAACTGCGCCGCATCGCTCTTGGCTGCGACGTTGATGGCGTCGGTCTTGCCGACCGACTGATTGGCGGCCAAATTGGCTGGCACGCCGGCGAAAGCCGGGGAGCTCATGCCGAGTGCGGCGCAAAGTCCCAGGAAGATGAAGCTGCGAAGCTGCATGGCGAAGATCCGATCGTTCAATATTTGTTGCCCACGGCGTCGCCCGGCGTCCCCCAAGGACACCGAAAATGCCGCGCGCAATCTATAGTCGAATAAGCGCGGGCGCCTCAAGCGCGAGGCCGCTGCACTTCCCGTCGAATCTTCGTGATGCCGCCGCATTTGCCGCGACTGTGGTCAAACGACAACAGATCGGCTGAGTGTAAGAGATCAGAGCGGGCCGAGGGCCCGGCAGCGAGAGCCGGAACCGAGCGCAGTTCGGTTGTAACGACGCAGAATGCCGGCGTTCGCACGCCGGCGCTCCCTGTCAGATAGCCCTTGAACGAACCCGGATTACTGGTTCGGCACCTGCGGGGCCGCGGGCGCGGTGCTGACGCCGTTGGTCGCCGGCGACGTCGAGCCGGCGGCGGGCGGCGCGGCCGGAGCATTGGCTGGCGGCGTTGTCGCGGCTCCGTTGCCGGAAGGCGGCGTCGGCGCCGCGTTGCCTGAAGGCGGCGTCGGGGTGGTCGTGCCAGGCAATTGGTTGAGTACGCCCTTGCCGGCGCCGTCCGATGTTGCGGGAACGCGGTCGAGAATGTCGATCGGCTTCTCGCCGTAGCGGGCAATGATCGACAAGGTCAGCGACGTCACGAAGAAAGCGGCCGCCAGAATCGCCGTCGCCCGGGTCAGCGCATTGGCGGCGCCGCGCGCCGTCATGAAGCCGGATCCGCCACCAATGCCAAGGCCGCCGCCTTCGGAGCGCTGCAGCAGCACAACGCCGACAAGGGCCAGAACGACCATGAGATGGATGACGATCAGTACGGTTTGCATAGTTTATCCTGGCAATGCCCTGCCCGGCCGCGGACACGACCGGGGAATTGGAGGCGGCTCAATACAATGCTTTCACGGCATTTCCAAGCCCGTGGCCGGAATATGGGAAGCAAGGCGTCCTTTACAACGATTTCCCGTGCGCCGCGGCAGCTTCGGCGCCGCGCGAAGTCATCAGGAGATGCTGCGATAGGCGTCCGCGATACCCAGGAAGTCGGCCGCTTTCAGGCTGGCGCCGCCAACCAGCGCGCCGTCGACATTCCTGACCCCAAGCAGTTCCACTGCATTGGACGGCTTGACCGAACCGCCATAGAGAATGCGCATCTTGCCCGCGGCGGTGCCGAGCTTCTCCGACAGTTTTTCGCGAATATGCGCATGCGCTTCGGCTACATCGGCGACGGTCGGGGTCAGGCCGGTGCCGATCGCCCACACCGGCTCATAGGCAATGATCGTGTTGGACGCGGTAGCGCTTGCCGGCACCGAACCGGCAACCTGGCGTGACAACACGTCCAGCGTCGCCCCCGCTTCGCGCTCCTGCCGCGTCTCGCCGATGCAGACAATGGCTACAAGCCCGGCGCGCCAGGCTGCGGAGGCCTTGGCCTGAACTGTCGCATCATCCTCGCCGCGCTGTTCGCGGCATTCGGAATGGCCGACGATGACGTGGGTCGCGCCCGCATCCTTCAGCATCTCCGCGGAGATGCACCCGGTATAGGCGCCGCTCTCCTTGGCGTGGCAATCCTCACCGCCGGCATGAACCGGCGTACGCGACAGAATCTCGGCGGCATGGGCGAGTAAGGTCGCGGGAACGCAGACCAGCGCCTCGGTGTCTGCGTCGAGCCCGCTCATGAAACCGTTGCCGATCATCCTGAGTTCGTTGAGCGAGGCGCTGGTACCGTTCATTTTCCAGTTGCCTGCGACGAGCGGGCGAATTCCTGGCGTCATCGTTTGCTTCTCCGGGTGACATTCGGCTGGCGTTCTCACTACCAAAATCAAGCCACAAAGCAATCGACAGTGGACCGGAAGGGCGCTATTGCGCTTGTTTCAGACTCGGCGCATCCGAAAATGCGCATAAATCGGAAGTAACGATGCTTGGTATATTGAGAAGCGCGGCGGGCACCTGGGTCGCGAAGTTACTGCTTTCGCTGCTGGTGGTCAGTTTTGCGGTCTGGGGCGTATCGGGACGGCTGATGGGTGGCCTTGCCGGCCACGATTCCGTCATCACGGCCGGCGGCACCAAGGTGTCGATCAACGAATACCGCCTCGCCTATGACCGCCAGCTCGCCGTCATGTCGCAGCAGTTCGGTCAGCGCCTCACCCACGAACAGGCAAAGGCGCTCGGCGTCGACAACCAGGTGTTGGCGCAGCTTGTTTCGGGCGCGGTCCTCGACGAACAGGCTCGCAAGCTCGGCCTTGGCCTGTCCAAGGACCGGCTGGCGGAACTCACCCGCGAGGATCCGGCGTTCAAGGGCCCCGGCGGACAGTTCGACCGGAGAGCCTTCGAATACAGGCTGCGTGAGGTCGGCATGCGCCCGGAGGATTATTTGAAGAATCGTGCCCAGGTCGCGGTGCGCCAGCAGATCGTCGAGGCGGTTTCGGACGGCCTCAAGGCGCCTGACACCTTCTTCAAGGCGGTGGCCCTGTACCGTGGCGAGGATCGTACGGTCGACTATCTGACCTTGCCGAAGACGCTGGTCGAACCCATCGAGGCGCCGAGCGACAGCGCGCTGCAGGCCTATTTCGAGGCCAACAAGAAGACCTATGCCGCGCCCGAATACCGCAAGTTTTCCTATGTCAGGCTCGAGCCGCAGGACATCATGGACACGAGCTCGGTGACCGACGCCCAGGTCAGCGACGACTACAACAAGAACAAGGCGCGCTACACCACTCCCGAGATGCGCACCATAGAGCAGCTTGTGTTCAAGACGCCGGACGAGGCCAAGGCCGCGCTCGATTCGTTGAAGTCCGGCGCAACCTTCGACAAGCTCGTCACTGCGGAAGGCAAGACCCCGGCCGACACGCTGCTCGGAACGCTCGCCAAGGACAAGATCGCCGACAAGGCGGTCGCCGACGCTGCTTTTGCGCTCAACGTCAATGAGGTCAGCCCTGTCGTGCAGGGTGCCTTTGGTCCCGTGCTGCTGCGCGTCACCGAGATCAAGCCCGAAGTCGTGAAGCCGCTGGCCGAAGTGTCGGACCAGATCCGCAAGGACCTGGCGCTGGGCGAGGCAAACCGCATCCTTCTGGACGTGCATGATAATTACGAGGACAGTCGCGCCGCCGGCAGTTCGCTGGCCGACGCCGCCGCCAAGCTGAAGCTGAAGGTCGTCACTGTCGACGCGATCGATCGCAGTGGCCTGCGGCCCGATGGCTCCATCGTCAAGGATCTGCCGGAATCGCCGGCCCTGATCAAGGCTGCCTTCGATGCCGAACCGAATACTGAAAACGAGGCGCTGACCACGGCCGATAACGGCTTCATTTTCTATGAAGTGGCTTCGATCACGCCGGCCCGCGACCGCACGCTGGACGAAGTTCGCCAGAAGGTCGTTGCCGACTGGACCGCGGCCGAGACGGCCAAGCGGCTGACCGCCAAGGCGCAGGAGCTGGAAAAGCGGCTCAAGGCCGGCGCAACGCTCGACGTCATTGCCGGCGAGCTCAAGCTGGAAAAGCAGACCAAGCGTGGCCTGAAGCGCGAAGCCGACGACGCCGATTTCGGCAAGGAAGGTGCAGCGGTGATGTTCGGCGTCGGCGAAGGCGGCACCGGCTTGATCCCCTCTCCCACCAGCGACGCGCAAATCCTGTTCAAGGTCGCCGAGGTGTTCGAACCCGCCGGGGCCGATGCCAGTTCGGTGCCCGAGGACGCGCGCAAGTCCTTCACCTCCGGCATGTCGGACGATCTGCTCGACCAGTTGGTGGCGCAGTTGCAGACGCAGTACGGCGTCCGCGTCGACCAGGCTGCCGTTGCCCAAGCCTCGACAAGATGAGCGCGCTGAAAACCCATATCGCCAAGGTCGCGACCGGCACCGCCCTGTCCTTCGACGAGGCGCGCGAGGCCTTCGACATCATCATGTCGGGCGATGCTACGCCCGGCCAGATCGGCGGCTTTCTGATGGCGTTGCGTGTGCGCGGCGAGACGGTGGACGAGATTTCGGGCGCCGTCGCCACCATGCGCGCCAAGATGCTTCGCGTCGACGCACCTGTCGGCGCCATCGACATCGTTGGCACCGGCGGCGACAATTCGCACTCCGTCAACATCTCGACGGCATCCGCTTTCGTCATCGCCGCCAGCGGGGTTCCGGTCGCCAAGCATGGCAATCGCGGGTTGTCTTCGCTGACCGGTGCGGCCGACGTCCTGACCGCGCTCGGCGTCAAGATCGACCTCACGCCGCAGGCCATCGGCCGCTGCATCCACGAGGCTGGTGTCGGCTTCATGTTCGCGCCGGCACATCACCCGGCGATGAAGCATGTCGGCCCGACCCGCGTGGAGCTCGGCACCAGGACCATCTTCAACTTGCTCGGTCCGCTCTCCAACCCGGCCGACGTGCGCCGGCAAATGGTCGGCGTATTCATGCCGGAATGGATCATACCGGTGGCCCAGACGCTGAAGGCGCTGGGCACCGAGCATGCCTGGGTCGTTCATGGTGACGGCTACGACGAGATCACCACCACGGGTGAAACGCATGTCGCCGAACTGATCGGCGGCGAGATCCGCACCTTCACCTTGACGCCCGAAGCGGTTGGCCTGACCCGTCACACCAAGGAAGAACTGCGCGGCGGCGACGCTGCCTACAACGCCGAGGCGTTGCGCGCTATGCTGGGTGGCGCCGTGGGCGCTTTTCGCGACACCGTGCTGATGAACGCCGGCGGCGGCTTGGTGGTGGCGGGCAAGGCGACGACGCTCGCCGACGGCATGGCGACGGCAGTGCAAGCCATCGACAGCGGCCGGGCGCTGCAGGTGCTCGACCGGCTGGTCGAGATTTCGAACGGTTAGGCAGATGTCGGACATCCTGCGCAAGATCGAGGCCTACAAGCGCGACGAGATCGCGACGGCCAAGGCGCGCGTGCCGCTGGCCGAGATCAAGGCGCGGGCGAAAGACACTGACGCGCCGCGCGGCTTTCTCACAGCACTTGAGGCGAAGCGTAGATCCGGCGGCTTCGCTCTGATCGCCGAGATCAAGAAGGCAAGCCCGTCCAAGGGCTTGATCCGCGCCGACTTCGATCCGCCAGCGCTCGCGCGGGCCTATGCAAAAGGCGGCGCCGCCTGTCTTTCGGTGCTGACCGACGCACCGTCTTTCCAGGGCGCGCCGGAATTTCTCACCAAGGCAAGAGCCGCCGTCGCCCTGCCCGCGCTGCGCAAGGATTTTCTGTTCGATCCTTATCAGGTCCATGAAGCTCGCGCCTGGGGGGCGGACGCCATCCTGATCATCATGGCCAGCGTAGATGATGATTTGGCGAGCGAGCTTGAAGCGACGGCATTCGAACTCGGCATGGATGCGCTGATCGAGGTCCACGACGAGGCCGAGACGGAGCGCGCACTGAAGCTGTCGTCGCAATTAATCGGCATCAACAACCGTAATCTGCGGACATTCGAGACCCGTCTCGAAACCTCGGAACGACTGCGGGCGATGATTCCGGGCGGTTACTTGCTGGTCAGCGAAAGCGGCATCTTCTCTCATGACGACTGCCTCAGATTGCAAAAGAGCGACATCGGCACCTTCCTGGTCGGCGAAAGTTTGATGCGCCAGCAGGATGTGACCGCGGCAACGCGCGCGCTGCTCACCGGCAAGGCAGCGGCCGAGGCCGTCTGACGATGACGGCCGCCCTCACCCATCTCGGCCCGCAGGGCCAGGCCAACATGGTCGATGTCGGCGGCAAGGACGAAACGACGCGCACCGCTGTCGCCGAGGGTTTCGTCTCGATGCGGCCCGAGACGCTGAAGATGATCCTGGCCGGCAATGCCAAGAAAGGTGATGTGCTGGGCACCGCGCGCATAGCCGGTATCATGGCAGCGAAGAAGACGCATGAGCTGATCCCGCTCTGCCATCCCCTGCTCTTGACCAAGGTCTCCGTCGACATTGAGCCCGATCCTGCGCTGCCCGGACTGAAGATCATTGCGCTGGCGCGCGTCACCGGCAAGACCGGCGTCGAGATGGAAGCGCTCACCGCGGCTTCGGTTGCCTGCCTGACCATTTACGACATGGCCAAGGCGGTCGACCGTGCCATGATCATCACCGGCATCCGGTTGGTCGAAAAGACCGGCGGCAAGTCGGGCGACTACAAAGCCGCTGGCGAAGATGGGGCGGTCGCCTGATGGCGCTGCTTCCGGTCGCAGCAGCGCTCGAACGCCTGCTGGAGGGTGCTGCGCCGCTTGCGAGCGAAAGCGTTTCGCTCCTCGAGGCCGTGGATCGCGTTCTCGCGGAACCGGTGGTGGCGTTGCGCACCCAACCGCCCTTCAACGCCTCTGCCATGGACGGATACGCGGTCCGCGCTGTCGATGTCGCGTCCGTGCCGTCCCGGCTTTCGGTGATGGGCGTGGCGGCGGCCGGGCGCGGCTTTGACGGCGCCGTCGGCAAGGCGCAGGCCGTGCGCATCTTCACCGGTGCTCCGCTGCCGCAAGGCGCAGACACCATCGTCATCCAGGAAAACGTTCGTGACCTCGGCGGCGGCAGCATCGAGGTGGTCGAACCGACGGCCGAGGGGCGCAACATCCGCCGCTTCGGGCTCGATTTCTCCGAGGGCGACATCCTGCTGGAAAAAGGCCGCGTGCTCGATCCGGCAGCACTGTCGCTTGTCGCCTCGGCCAACCATCCCCGGGTGGGCGTCGTAAAGCGGCCGCTGGTTGCCATCATCGCCACCGGCGACGAGCTGCTGCCGCCCGGCAGCGAACTCGGCCCCGACCAGATCATTTCGTCAAACGCCTATGGCGTCGCCGCCGCCGCGCAATCGGTCGGCGCGCATGCGCTTGATCTCGGCATTGCCGCTGATCGCGAGGAAGCCATCGCGGCGCTGGTCAGGAAAGCGGTCGCGGCCGGCGCTGATGTCATCGTCACGCTTGGCGGCGCCTCGGTCGGCGACCACGATCTGATCCATGACGTGCTGACCGGCGAAGGCATGACGCTCGGTTTCTGGAAGATCGCCATGCGTCCCGGCAAGCCGCTGATGTTCGGCCGCCTCGGCGACATCAGGTGCATCGGCCTGCCCGGCAATCCGGTGGCGAGCCTCGTCTGCTCGCAACTGTTCCTGAAACCGCTCCTGGCACGCCTCGGCGGCCGCGATTTCCGGCAAGATATTCGTCAGGCAAGGCTGGGCGCCGCCATGCAGGCCAATGATCTGCGCCAGGACTATGTGCGGGCGGTGGTCAGGCAAGAGGCCGGCATGCTGGTGGCAACCCCTTTCAGCATCCAGGATTCCTCGATGCTGAGGATACTGGCCGACGCCAACGGACTGATCGTGCGCGAACCGTCTGCGTCCGCCGCGGCTGTAGGAAATGCCTGCAGCGTTATAATGCTGAGGTGAAGTTTCGCCGTTTTTCTACTCCGCAAGCAAAGTTCGTGTCAGCGGATGGACCGGATCAGCCAGGCCTTCGACAATGTCGTAATGATGTCGGTCCGGCTCGACCACCGCGCTCGTGACGGCACCAAGCCCTGTCCAGATATTGGCCAGCAAGGCGTTCTGGCGCAAGAACTCGGACCGCTCGCCGCCTCCGGCCCAGCACGTGACGCGAGCGCCATCCATGGGCCGCAGCAGCGCCGGGCTTTCCGTCAGCGCCTCGGCTTCATCGATTTTCAGCGCCGCGTTCATGCCGGTGCGCATAAGCGGACGCAGGTCATGCAGGCCCGCAATCGAAACGACGTGGCGTACGCGCCTTGCCACGCCGGCCGCCAGGGGCGTTGATGTCGTCGCCATGCGGCTGGCGAGATGGCCGCCGGCCGAATGCCCGGTCAGCATAAGCGGTCCCCCGACCATCGCTGCCGCCTTGCCGATCGCCGCGCCGATCTCGTGGGAGATGCCGGCGATGCGTATGGCGGGGCAGAGCGTATAGGACGGCATCGCCACGGCAAAGCCGCTGTCAACCGAGCCCTTGGCGAGATGCGACCAGCTATCCTTGTCGGACTCCAGCCAGTAGCCGCCATGGATGAACACGACGAGCCCTTTGGGCTTGGCGGCGGGAAGGAAGAGATCGAGCCGGTTGCGCGGCCTGTCGCCATAGGCGATGTCGAGCTGAGCCCTGCCCTTTGCCGCAAGCGCATCGCGAAATGCCTGCGCCGGTTCGACCCATGCAGCTGGCCAGCGATCGCTGCCGGCGATGTTGGCGCCGTTGGCGTAGGCATTGTCCCAATCGGCAATGCGATGTTCGAGCATCGGCACCCTCCCCCGGACGGCATCGTTTCAGCCGATAGCAATGGCGATCGACAGCGGCAACGTCAATGCTCCGGGGGCAAAACATTTTAGGCTTGAAACAAATTTCGACTGGTGCGATCCTGTGCCTTGTTCAGCGATAGGCGTGAGGCAGACAGGGGCAGCCGAAAATGCTTGGGCCATCAGCGCATATCGACACGTTCACGCGCGATAACCTGCCGCCGCCGGATCAATGGCCGGACTTCCTGCTCGACGGCTTCGACTATCCCGAACGGCTCAATGCCGGCGTCGAACTGACCGACAGGCTGGTCGAGAAAGGGTTGGGCGACCACACCGCGCTGATCGGCAACGGCCGCCGCCGTACCTACAAGGAATTATCCGACTGGACGAACAGGCTGGCGCATGCGCTGGTCGAGAATTACGGCGTCAAGCCAGGCAACCGGGTACTGATCCGGTCGGCCAACAACCCCGCAATGGTGGCCTGCTGGCTGGCCGCCACCAAGGTCGGCGCCGTCGTGGTCAACACGATGCCGATGCTGCGCGCCGGCGAACTCGCCAAGATCGTCGACAAGGCCGAAATCACGACAGCGCTGTGCGACACCAGGCTGATGGACGAGATGACCGCCTGCGCCAAGGACAGCGCGTTCCTCAAGCAGGTCATCGGTTTCGACGGCACCGCCAACCATGACGCCGAGCTCGATCGCGCCGCCCTCGACAAGCCCGTGACGTTTACCGCGGTGCAGACCGGGCGTGACGACGTCGCCCTGCTCGGCTTCACCTCAGGCACGACAGGCGTGCCGAAGGCGACGATGCATTTTCACCGCGACCTCCTGATCATCGCCGACGCCTACGCCCGCGAGATCCTGCAGGTGACGCCTGACGACATCTTCGTCGGCTCGCCGCCGCTGGCCTTCACCTTCGGCCTTGGCGGGCTCGCCATCTTTCCGCTGCGTTTCGGCGCCGCGGCGACGCTGCTGGAACAGGCCACGCCACCCAACATGGTCCACATCATCGAAACCTACAAAGCGACGATCTCCTTCACCGCGCCCACCGCCTATCGCGCAATGCTCAAGGCCATGGACGAAGGGGCCGATTTATCGTCGCTGCGCGTCGCCGTTTCGGCCGGCGAAACCTTGCCGGCGCCGGTGTTCGAGGAATGGACTGAGAAAACCGGAAAGCCGATCCTTGACGGCATCGGCGCCACGGAAATGCTGCATATTTTCATCTCCAACCGCTTCGATGACATGAAGCCTGCCTCCACCGGCAAGGCCGTTGGCGGCTATCAGGCGCGCGTCGTCGACGACGAAATGCGCGAAGTGCCGCGCGGCACCGCGGGCAGGCTCGCGGTGCGGGGACCGACCGGCTGCCGCTACATGGCCGATGCCAGGCAGAGCGACTATGTCCGCGACGGGTGGAACCTCACCGGCGACACGTTCTGGCAGGACGAGGACGGTTTTTTCCACTTCGCAGCGCGCTCCGACGACATGATCGTCAGTGCCGGCTACAACATCGCCGGCCCAGAGGTCGAAGCGGCGCTGCTGGCGCATGCCGATGTCGCCGAATGCGCGGTGGTCGGCGCCGAGGATGCCGAGCGCGGCCAGATCGTCGAGGCTCATGTGGTGCTCGTGCAAGGCGTGGCGCCAGACGCAATGACCGTCAAGCGTCTGCAGGATCACGTCAAGGCCACGATCGCGCCCTACAAATATCCGCGCTCGGTAAAATTCATCGCCGCTTTGCCCAAGACGCAGACCGGCAAGATCCAGCGCTTCCGGCTGCGCGCGGAGAAGATCAATTGAGCAAGCCCTACGACCCGTCCGCCGAGGGCGCGGAAATGTCGTTCAAGGAGCGCATGTCCTACAGCGACTATCTGCATCTGGAAAAGGTGCTCGAGGCGCAGGAGCCGCTTTCGTCAGCCCATGACGAGATGCTGTTCATCATCCAGCACCAGACATCGGAACTCTGGATGAAGCTCGCGCTGCACGAAATCGGCGCCGCAATCCGCTCCATCCGCGCCGACCGTCTCGAACCGAGCTTCAAGATGCTTTCGCGCGTCGCCCGCATCTTCGAGCAGCTCAACAATGCCTGGGACGTGCTGCGCACGATGACGCCCAGCGAATACACCGAGTTCCGCGACGCGCTTGGCCAGTCCTCGGGCTTCCAGTCGTGGCAGTACCGTGCCATCGAGTTCATGGCCGGCAACCGCAATCTCGCAATGCTCGGACCGCACAAGCACCGGCCGGACCTCAGCGAGAAACTGGAGGCGATCCTGGCGCAACCGTCGCTCTACGACGAGGCGCTGCTGCTGCTCGCCCGTAACGGCTTCGACATCGGTGCCGACGCAAGGCGTACGGACTGGCGCGAAACGCGGACCGAGAACGAAGAGGTCCTTGTCGCCTGGCAGATCATCTACCGCGACCCGCAGCGCTACTGGATGTTCTACGAACTCGCCGAGAAGCTGGTCGATTTCGAGGATTATTTCCGCCGTTGGCGCTTCAACCACGTCACCACGGTCGAGCGCATCATCGGTATGAAGCGCGGCACCGGCGGCACATCGGGCGCGTCCTACCTGAAGAAGATGCTGGAGGTGGAGTTGTTCCCGGAGCTGTGGAAGGTCCGCACCCGGCTCTGACGTAGCTTTGCCGACTGCATATCGTTATCCCGAACCCGCTGCGCTTTTCTGAGCGACAGGCTCTTAAGTCACCGCCGCCTTGACGGCGAAACGCGCCTCCTGCCACGCGTCCGTGCGCAAAATGTCTTCCAGCACCTCGACAGCCTGCCAGACATCGACATAGCCGACATAAAGCGGCGTAAAGCCGAAGCGAATCGTGGATGGCGCGCGGAAATCGCCGATCACGCCGCGCTCGATCAAGGCCCGCATCACCTGATAGCCATGCGGGTGGAGGAACGAAACCTGGCTGCCGCGCTCATTGCCATCGCGCGGGCTTTCGAGTTCGAGGCCGTAGGCGCCGCATTTTGCCTCGACCAGTTGGATGAACAGATCGGTCAACGCCATGCTCTTCCTGCGCACCTCTGCCATGTCGACGTCGTTCCAGACATCGAGCGCCCCTTTGAGCGCGCGCATCGACAGCACAGGCTGCGTGCCGCAGAGAAACCGGCGGATGCCTGTGCCGGCAGCAAAACCCTGTTCGAAGGCGAAAGGCCGCGCATGGCCCCACCAGCCGCTGAGCGGCTGGCGGACATCGCCATGGTGGCGCTCGGCCGCGTAGATGAAGGCCGGGGCACCTGGGCCTCCATTGAGATATTTGTAGGTGCAGCCGACGGCGAAATCGGCGTTCGAACGGTCGAGTTCGACCGGCAAGGCGCCGGCGGTATGGCAGAGATCCCAGACGATCAGCGCGCCGGCATCATGTGCCGTCCGCGTCAGCGCGGCCATGTCGCGCAACTGCCCGGATTTGTAGTTGACGTGGTTGACCAGGATGACCGCGACCCGCTCGTCGATCAGTTCTTCTATGGTCGGCGCATCGACACCCTCGAGCCGCAGCACCGTGCCCGGCCGCGTCGAGGCAACGCCTTCGGCCATATAGAGATCGGTCGGAAAGCTGTCCCCCTCGGCGACGATGACTGACCTGTCCGGCCGCATCCCGAGTGCCGCATGCAGCACCTTGTAGATGTTGATCGAGGTGGTATCGCAGACCACCGTCTGGCCGGCGGCGGCCCCGATCAGGCGCCCGAGTTGGTCGCCGAGTTCGACCGGCATGTCGAACCAGCCGGCGGTGTTCCAGGCGCGGATGAGATCCTGCGCCCACTCCTGCGTGGCGGCCTTCTGCAGCTCGCCGAACACGGCGGGCGAAGCGGCGCCCAGCGAATTGCCGTCGAGATAGATCACCCCCTGGGGCAAGGTGAAGCGGTCACGCATGGCACGCAGCGGATCCGCGGTGTCCATTGCCTTGATCGCTGCGAGATCGGGAATTTTGCTCATGGTCGCGATGTTCCTCGGTGAGAAGAGCGCCCTGGAAACGGGCCGGCTGTTTTGCCGCCCGGGCAAGGGCTGGCCGCATAGAGGCGCAAGAACAGGGTGAACGCCCGGTGCGATCTTTGCTCGATTTCCGCCCGAGGCAGTTCCTCGAGCACCCCAACGATCCGGCGAACCTGGAGATCGCCGATCAAAAGACTGATGTAGATGTCGGCGGCTTCGGCAGGATCGTCACAGGCGATCAGGCCGGCCCGACTTGCGGTTCGAAGCAGGTCGCCAACAAGCGGCATTATGGTATTGCGGCCGAATTGCGCGATCGATTGGCCAAGCGTGCCTGTATCGTTGACGTCGCCGGCCGCGGCGCGATTGAGCGCCACCGCCTTGTCGCCCGTCACGAGGGTCAGCAGGACTGGCCCGAGCAAGTTCAGGGTTTTGAGCGGATCGCGCGCCTGGTGAAGGGCGTCCTCCAGCAGCTTCCTTGCCTCTCCCGCATTGGCTTCGATCAAGGATCGAAACAGGGTCTGCTTGTTGCCGTACCAGTTGTAGAGGGTTTCGTTCGAGGCCGATGCCCGCTTGGCGATAGCAAGCAGGGAGGCGCTCTTGTAGCCGGTTTCCCGGAGCACCGCATAGGCGGCCTCCTCTATCCGTTCGCGTCGCGCGGCCTGCTTCGGCGTGGTCATTGGTGTTCCTCTTCGAAAACCGTACACTATTATACGGTTTCGTCAAGCGAACGAACGAACGTAGCCCGTCGCGACCAGTGGTGGTGTCTGGCCGTTTTCCGGCGGAAGTTGGCATTTTGGTTTCGTTTCGTTCACGAGCCGCAGGGGTTTCTAATCCGCCCAAACGCACCCCGCACCTGCCGGTCACCCAGCTTGCAGGCTTGTGCCAAGAGTGGAGACCGGTCGGGCCACAGGCCATTAACCAAAATAGTTTCAAAGGGCCCGGGAGCGCATTGACGACGGACCGCGCTGGCAGGATGCTGGCTGCGGGAGGGCATTTCGTTTCCGTCGCCTTAACAAATTCATTAAACTTTAAATGGTTGCGGAACACAACTGGAACAGATAGTGTTTGTTCTGGGTTTGTTTTCTGATTCTGGTTCCAGACCCTTCGTGCAATGCCTTTGGGGGCCGCCATGCTCACGCGCAAGCAACATGAACTCTTGATGTTCATCCATGAACGGCTGAAGGAAAGCGGCATTCCGCCGTCCTTCGACGAGATGAAGGAAGCGCTGGACCTCGCCTCCAAGTCGGGAATTCATCGGCTGATCACGGCGTTGGAGGAGCGCGGCTTCATTCGCCGCCTGCCCAACCGGGCGCGCGCGCTGGAGGTGCTGCGCCTGCCGGACTCGATCGCGCCGGGTCTTAACGCGGCAAAGAAGTTCTCCCCGAGCGTCATCCAGGGCAGCCTCGGACAGGGCAGCAGCCCTAGCCGGCAGATCAAACCGGCGACGTCTTCGCGTCTGCCCGCTGCCGGCAATGACGACGATGCGGTTTCAGCGGTGTCGATCCCGGTCATGGGTCGCATCGCAGCGGGTGTGCCGATCGACGCCATCCAGCATCAGACGCATTCCATTTCAGTGCCGCCTGACATGATCATGGGCGGCGAACACTATGCGCTGGAGGTCAAGGGCGATTCGATGATCGAGGCCGGCATTTTCGACGGCGACACGGTCATCATCCGCAATGCCGACACCGCAAGTCCCGGCGAGATCATCGTGGCCCTGGTGGACGAGGAGGAAGCAACGCTGAAGCGCTTCCGCCGAAAGGGTGCTTCGATTGCGCTCGAGGCTGCCAATCCGGCCTATGAAACACGTATTTTCGGACCGGACAGGGTCAAGGTGCAAGGCAAGCTGGTCGGCCTGATCAGGCGCTACTGAGCGGGGTCGGCGGTGGGCTTTTCGGGTTTACGGTAAGGCGGCAGTCCCCTTGCCTCGCGTGAGAATTTCCGCTGTTCGTGCCAAGGCCGATATGGCCTGTCGACGGCAAAACTGACCCGTGCCGGTGCCGTCGCCGATTGCTGGTCGAAGAAGACGGCGGCACTTCCCTTACGAGCGAGCTGCCGCTTGGTGATGACGAGAACCAGCGGATTGTGGCAGGGATCGTAGCCCGCGGGGTCGTTGATGACGATCAGATCCGCATAGGAGCAGGCCCTCCAGGCGTCCTTGCGATCCTCCACCTGCGCGATGATCGCCCCCGAGGTATGCCGGGCCATGCACAGGCCCGTGAAGCAATAGAAAGGCGCTCCCGCCGGAAGTTGCGCGGGATCGAAGATGTCGAACTGTCGGTCTCCGCTGTCGAACAGTTCCGGCGCAACGATGGTTTCGGACTTCAGCGCGCGTTTCCAATTATCGACGGTGAATTCGTTCGGGCGCGCCCGGTTGATCGCGAGCTCGCCGCCGCCGATCGGCAACGCCACCAGGCGGGCATCCTCCGAAATCAGCACGTCCGGCGTGCGCGTGTCCGAGACGGTCAACAGGCCGGCGAGCGCGAAGGGAAGTGCCGCCAGCCGCAGCCATGTCGTGGCCATCGTCGCGATGACCAGGGCGATCGCCACCAGAAGGACGGATTGCTGCGAAATCAACCCGACCGCGTCGACCGGCGAGCGTTGCGAGATCCATCCTGATATGGCGATCATCGCGGTCAGTCCCTTGCCCATCAGATAAAGGGATGGTCCATCGAACCCGAACGGCATCAGCAGCGCGCTGGCAACCGCAAGGAACATCACGACAGAAACGATCGGCATGACGGCAAGATTGGCGAACAGGCTGAGCGGCGACACGCGCTGGAAATGCCAGATGGCGAAAAGCGCCGTGGCGCTTCCCGCGATAATCGAGGTCATCGCCAGCCCACCTGTCGCCAGCAGCAATTTTCGCGTCAGCAGGCCAGGCAAGGTCCGTTGCGGCGGCGGGGTCCGCGCTTTGTCGGCTTTGCGATCCGACCAGCCGGCATAGGCGCCGACCAGGGCCGCGGTGGCGGCGAACGACATCTGGAAGCTCGGCCCTACCACCTCGTGCGGCGACACCACGATGACGGCGATCGCCGAAATAGCCAGATTGCGCATGGTGAGTGCCGCCCGATCGAACAGAACGGCGATCAGCATCACCGCCAGCATGATGAAGCTGCGTTCGGCGGCGACAACGACGCCCGAAATGACGAGGTAGGCGGCGATCGAGAAAAGTGCCGCCGCGGCCGCGTATTTCTTGACCGGCCGGCGGGAGGAAAAATTCGGGAACAGCGCGAAGCCGCCACGCAGCAGACCCATGACCGTGCCGGCGACCAGCGCCATGTGCAGCCCGGAAATTGAGATGATGTGGTAGATGCCGGTGCGTCGCATCGCTTCATTGATCTCGTCGGGAATCCCGGCGCGCACACCCACGATCAGCGCCGCGGCGATCTCGCCCTCGGCACCGCCGATGCTGCCCCTGATATGGTCGGCAATGCTTTCGCGAGCACTCTCGATGGCGGCTGAAAGGGCGGCCCACACCGGCCTGTCATCGGCTGAGACGATTTTGGGGTTGCCGAGAAAGAAGCCGCTGGCGCCTATGCCGGCGAAGTAGCTGTCGAAGGAAAAGTCGTAGCTGTCCGGCCGCACCGGTCCGGTCGGCGGCAACAGCCTGGCATAGCCGGTCACGAGCGAACCGGCCGTCACTTCAGCCGGCACCTTGCGTGCCGAAAGGCGAACGCGCTCCGGCGCGTAGAGTAGTTTCGGCCGCGCGGTCGATGTCACATCGATGGTCAGCCGGATGCGCCCGGTCTCCATCTGGTCGACCGAAACGACGCGGCCGGTGATTTGCGTGGAGATTTCCGAGCCCAGCATCCGCGTTCCCGCTCGCCACGTCTCGACTTTGCCGGCGAGCATGCCGAGCGCGCACAACAGCGCCGCCATGAAGCACAGATGCGTTTTCGGCCATGAGCGTGAAACGAGCGCGCACAGCGACATCAGGATCGCGACCGCGACAGGCTTGGCAAAGCCCGGCTCCGCCGCCAGCGAAAAATAGGCGATCGATCCGCATGCCAGGAACACCGGCACGAGCAGGAAGGCTATGCCCCGATCGAGTTCGAGCTCGGACGCTCTGGCCACGCCGTTGCGCAGACGAGGCCATGAAGCACGGCCGAACTCACGGCGCAGACGCACGGCCGCGCCGGCTGCGGGAATGCCGGGCGGCGTGGAAACATCCGCCGGCGGCGACTTGCCCGGCTGCTGTAGGGGCGGCAACGCCAGCGGCAATGAGGCGGGCGCGGGCATGGCAAAAAGAGCGCGTTCGCTGACGCCGGCAACGACGTCCTCGCCTTCCTCCGCGCCCCGGCCCGCTCCAGCCATCGGGTCTGCCCCTTGCGCCCTCGACACCCTATGCTACATGAACGCGCGACGCGCGAAAGTGCGTGTGATCCGCACCCCGCTCCAGACGTTTCCCGAGAGTTGTATGTCCGACAAGGTTGTCACCCGTTTTGCCCCCTCGCCCACCGGCTACCTGCACATCGGCGGCGCGCGTACGGCGCTCTTCAACTGGCTCTACGCCAAGCACACCGGCGGTACGATGCTGCTGCGCATCGAGGACACCGACCGCGAGCGCTCCACCGATGCGGCGACAGCAGCCATTCTCGAAGGACTGACTTGGCTCGGCCTCACCTGGGACGGCGACGCCGTCTCGCAGTTCGAGCGCGCGCCGCGCCATCGCGAGGTGGCCGAGGAGCTGGTGCGCATGGGCAAGGCTTACTACAGCTACGAGACCCCTGCCGAGCTTGAGGCAATGCGCGATGCGGCGCGGGTCAAGGGCCTGCCGCCGCGCTATGACGGAAGCTGGCGTGACCGCGACCCTTCGCAGGCGCCTCCTGGCGTCAAGGGCGCGATCCGCATCAAGGCGCCGACCAAAGGCGAGACGGTGGTGCATGACCATGTCCAGGGCGACGTGCGCTTTCCCAACAAGGATCTGGACGACTTCATCATCCTGCGCTCGGACGGCAATCCGACCTACATGCATGCCGTCGTCGTTGACGACCACGACATGGGCGTCACCCACATCATCCGTGGCGACGACCACCTGACCAATGCCGCCCGCCAGACCGTGATCTACAACGCCATGGGCTGGGATGTGCCTTCAATGTCGCACATACCGCTGATCCACGGCGCCGACGGCGCCAAGCTGTCGAAGCGGCACGGCGCGCTGGGCGTGGAGGCCTACCGCGCCATGGGCTACCTGCCCGAAGCGCTGTTGAACTATCTGGCTCGGCTCGGCTGGAGCCACGGCGACGACGAGATCATGTCGATCCAGGACATGATCGCCTGGTTCGATATCGGCGATGTGAACAAGGGCGCCGCCCGCTTCGATTTCGCCAAGCTGGAGGCGCTAAACGGCGTCCACATGCGCCGCATGGGCGATGCCGAGCTGTTCGACATCTTCATCGCCACCTTGCCCTATCTCGAGGGCGGCCCGGCAATGGCCGCACGCCTCGACGACCGGAACAGGGCACAGTTGCTGGCAGCGTTGCCGGGGCTGAAGGAGCGCGCCAAGACGCTGGTCGAGCTTGTCGATGGCGCCGCCTTCCTGTTTGCCGCGCGGCCACTGCCGATCGACGAGAAGGCAGCCCTGCTGCTCAATGACGATGCGCGCAAGGTCCTGCGTGGCGCTCACGACGCCCTCGAGGCGGTTTCAGGCGACTGGACGGCGGCCTCGGCTGAAGCCGCGATCCGCGACTATGCGACGGCCGGCGGCTACAAGCTCGGCGCCGTCGCCCAGCCCTTGCGCGCCGCCTTGACCGGCAAGAGCACCTCGCCCGGCGTCTTCGACGTTCTCGCCGTGCTTGGTCGCGAGGAGAGCTTGGCGCGCATCGCCGATCAAATCGATTAGGAGCAATCTGGCCCAAGAAGATTGGCATTGAAAGGCGCGTTTCGCAGTGCAACATTGAGCCTTGGCCCAATCTGGCACGCACTTCCTAAAATGCGGTCGCGAATACGCGCATTCGGTGACTTCGACGTGTCGCTTTGCAGAATTTGCCTTTGCCGGCATGAGGAAACAAGAAGGAGTTTGCAATGACCGAAGCTGCGACAAGACGGGAACTGGGCGGCAAGACCCAGGAAGCCACGGCAAAGCTGGAATTCGCCGGCAAGACGCACGAATTCAAGGTGCGAAGTGGTTCAGTCGGGCCTGACGTCATCGACATCGCCACGCTGTACAGCACCACCGGCGCCTTCACCTACGATCCCGGCTTCACCTCGACGGCAAGCTGCGAGTCCGAGATCACGTTCATCGATGGCGACGCCGGCATTCTCCTGCATCGCGGCTATCCGATCGACCAGTTGGCCGAACATGGCGACTTCCTGGAAGTCTGCTATCTCCTGCTCTACGGCGAACTGCCGACCAAGGCGCAGAAGGACGATTTCGATTACCGCGTGACGCGCCACACCATGGTGCATGAGCAGATGTCGCGCTTCTTCACCGGCTTCCGCCGCGACGCGCATCCGATGGCGGTGATGTGCGGCGTGGTCGGCGCGCTGTCGGCCTTCTATCACGACTCCACCGACATCTCGGATCCTTACCAGCGCATGGTGGCGTCGATGCGGTTGATCGCCAAGATGCCGACGATCGCGGCCATGGCCTACAAATACCATATCGGCCAGCCCTTCATTTACCCGAAGAACGAACTGAATTTCGCCGCCAACTTCCTACACATGTGCTTTGCCGTGCCGTGCGAGGAATACAAAATTAATCCGGTCCTGGCGCGCGCCATGGAGCGCATCTTCATCCTGCACGCCGACCACGAGCAGAACGCTTCGACCTCTACCGTGCGGCTCGCCGGCTCGTCTGGCGCCAATCCGTTCGCCTGCATCGCCGCCGGCATCGCCTGCCTGTGGGGCCCGGCGCATGGCGGCGCCAACGAAGCGGCGCTGAACATGCTGGGCGAGATCGGCCATGTCGATCACATTCCGGAATTCATCGCCCGCGCCAAGGACAAGGACGATCCGTTCCGGCTGATGGGCTTTGGCCACCGCGTCTACAAGAACTACGATCCGCGCGCCAAGATCATGCAGAAGACCGCGCATGAGGTGCTGGGCGAACTCGGCATCAAGGACGATCCGCTGCTCGACATCGCCATGGAACTGGAGAAGATCGCACTCACCGATCCCTATTTCATCGAGAAGAAGCTCTACCCCAATGTCGACTTCTATTCCGGCATCACGCTGAAGGCGCTGGGCTTCCCCACCACCATGTTCACCGTGCTGTTCGCCGTCGCCCGCACCGTCGGCTGGATCGCGCAGTGGAAGGAGATGATTGAGGATCCGCGCCAGAAGATCGGCCGCCCCCGCCAGCTCTACACCGGCGCGCCGGAGCGAGACTATGTGCCGATCGCGAAGCGGTAAAAAGGAAGAAGTGAATAAGTGAGTAGTCAGTAGTCAGTAGGGAAAGAGCGGTAATCCTACTCACTACTCACTACTCACTACTCACTACTCACTACTCACTCTCTTGATATACCCCATCACCACCTGCGCGGCGATGTCGCCTGACGGCTTGGCGGTTGTCATGCGCCGCGCGATCTCGGCGAACCCGTCCTTCTGCCATCTGCGCATGCCTGTGTCGGCGAACAGCGCTTCGAGTTGGCGGGCCAGATTGTTCGGCTTGACATACTCGTTGTAGAATTCCGGGATCAGCGCCCGATCCGATATCAGATTGGGTAGCAGCGCCGACCAGACCGAAACGAGATATGGCGCCACGATGCG
Source organism: Mesorhizobium sp. B2-6-4 (assembly GCF_006441495.1). NCBI lineage: Bacteria > Pseudomonadati > Pseudomonadota > Alphaproteobacteria > Hyphomicrobiales > Phyllobacteriaceae > Mesorhizobium > Mesorhizobium sp. B2-6-4. Next base: position 161,764 of record NZ_VFUE01000006.1, on the reverse strand, counting down.
CGCAACAGGGTCAAGCCGGTAGCAGGAGATCATCGGCACATCGGACAGCGCCAGTTCAAGCGAAACCGTGCCGGACGCGATCAGCGCCGCGTCAGCCTTGCCGAAGGCCTGCCACTTTCGCTCAGGGTCGAGGATGATCTCGGGCTTCTCGTCCCAGCGAGCGACCGCCGAGCGCACGACATCGGCGACATGCGGCACGGTCGGCAACATCAGCCGCAGGCGATGCCCGCGTGCCCGCAGCATCGAAACGGTCTCCCCAAACGGCTCGAGCAGCCGCCGCACTTCGCTGCGCCGCGAGCCGGGCAGCACAAGCAGCGTCTTCACGCGATCCGGCGAAAGATCCCGCGGCTGCGCCTGCGCCCTCGCCGCAGAGAGCACGCCCGCGTCATGGGTGAGGCGATGTCCGACATAGGTCCCTGGCGGTCCGCCGAGCCTGCCTAGCTCCTTCACCTCGAACGGCAGGATGCAGAGGATGTGGTCGACATAGGGCTTCATCGCCACCGCCCTGCCCGGCCGCCATGCCCAGACGCTGGGACAGACATAGTGGATAATCGGGATGGACGGGTTGGCCGCGCGCACTTTCCTGGCCACGCGCAGCGAAAAGTCGGGGCTGTCGATGGTGATGAGGCAGTCGGGCTTCGCATCCGCGACCGTGCTGGCCAGCTGGCCGATCCGCCGCATCAGCCGCGGCAGGTCACACAAGATGGCGCTGAAGCCCATGAGGGCGATCTCTCCGGCGTCGAACGGCGAAACCAGCCCGAGCGCCTGCAGATGGCGGCCGCCGAGACCGACGATCTGCACCTCGCGCCCCGTCGACTGCTTGATCGAGCGCACGATGTCGGCGCCAAGCAGGTCGCCGGATTCCTCGCCGGCCACGATTGCGATCTTCAGCGCCTTGTCAGCCATGCGCCGGCTCCGCCGCTGGCAGGCCGACGATGAACAGACCGAGCGCGTTCGCCCGCGACAGCGTTGCCGGCCCTTCCAGGATCAGCGAGCGCCCCGCTTCGACGGCAATGCCGGCAAGCCCCGCCGCATACGCTGCTTCCACCGTTTGCGGCCCTATCGACGGCAGGTCGGCCCGCAGCTCCTGGCCGGGTTTGGCGCATTTGACCAGCACTCCGCGGGTCTTTCCGGCAAGCCTGCCATGGCCGCGCAGCGCGCGCGCTCTTTCGAGCAGGCCGCTCGTGCCCTCAATGCCTTCCAGCGCGATGGCCCGGCCTCCGATCGCAATCGCCGCCTGCCCGATATCAAGCGCGCCGATGGCCTTGGCGGCCAGCCTGGCCGCCTCGATGTCGCGCCAGTCCGATTGCTTTGGTTTCGCAGCGGTCAGCGTGCCTTCGCCGGCGGCCAGTTCGGGAACGACCTCATGCGCGCCGACCACTTTGATGCCCCGCTTCTCCAGGCCGCGTGTCACCACCTTCAAAAGTCCATCATCGCCGCGCGCCAGCGCCATGATCACCGACGGCACGATCGCCAGCAAGCCAGGGCTCAGGCGGATGTCGGTCAGCCGGGGCCGGCGTCTGATTTCGCCGGCAAGGATCACATGAGTGATGCCGTGGCGCTTCAGCGTCGCCACCAGTGAACCGATCTGCTCGAGGGCAAGGCTGCCGTGCTCGTATCGCAGCAACTCCTGCCGGCGATCGGCCTCGCCTTCCATCAAGAGGATGAAGGGCGGGTAGCCATGCGCGGCCAGGCCTTGAGCGACTTCCACCGGCAGGCTGCCGCCACCGGCGATGATGCCGACCCTGGCCCCCGGCGAGAGAACGAAATCCGCTGCCGCCGCCTCAGTCTTCGTCATCGCCGTCATCGCCATCGCTCCCCTTGAGCGATGGCACAGCATAGTGCCGCTTGCCGCGACTGGAGATGAAATCGATGATCTTCATGGCGGTCGGTGACGTGGCGAATTCCGCCTTGGCGAATTCGATGTTCTCGCCAACGGTGCGCGAGCGGTCGAATATTGTCTTATAGACCCTGCGCAGCAGATAGATCTCGGATCTTGGCAGACCGGAGCGCTTGAGCCCGATGATGTTGAGGCCGCGCAGGCTGGCCCGATTTCCCGCCGCCATGGCATAGGGAATGACATCACCCACAAAAGCCGAGCACCCGCCAAGAAAAGCGTTGTCGCCTACCCGCACGAATTGATGAACGGCGCTGAGACCGCCGATATAGACGTTGTCGCCGATTTCGCAGTGTCCGCCCAGCGTCGCGCCGTTGGCGAAGGTGGCGTTCTTGCCGACGACGCAGTCATGGGCGATGTGGGCGTAGGCGAGAAAATTCCCATTGTCGCCGACCGTCGTTTCGCCGCGGCTGGTATCGGTGCCGACATGCATGGTGACGCCTTCGCGGATCGTGCAGTTCTCGCCGATGACGAGCGTGGTGCGGCCGCCCTTGTGCTTGGTGTTCTGCGGCGGCCCGCCCAGTATCGCCATCGGATAGACCTTGGTCGACGCGCCGATCGTCGTCGCGCCTATCACCGAGACATGGCTGACCAGTTCAACGCCGTCGCCAATCACGGCATCTGCGCCGACATAACAGAGCGGTCCTATGCGGACGCCTTGGCCGATTTGAGCGCCTTCCTCCACGACGGAGGAAGGATGGATGGATGTCTTGATTTTCATAAGCATTCGATTGTCAGTCGCCGGTGACCATCATGGCTGAGATCTCAGCCTCGGCGGCCTTGTTGCCGTCGACCAGGGCTTCACAGGCGAATTTGAGCAGGTTGCCGCGTTTCTTGATTTTCTTGACATGGATCTTCAACTGATCGCCGGGAACGACCGGTTTGCGGAACTTGGCGTTGTCGATGGTCAGGAAATAGACCAGCGACGGCTTTTCAGTGCGAAGACTGCGGATGCAGATGGCCCCGGCAGTCTGTGCCATCGCCTCGACGATGAGCACGCCCGGCATGACCGGCTGCTCGGGGAAGTGACCCTGAAAATGCGGCTCGTTTATGGTCACGTTCTTGATGCCGGTGGCGGATTCGTCGCCATCAATGTCGACGATGCGGTCGATCATCAGGAACGGATAGCGATGCGGCAGGAGCTTCATCAGCCCCAATATGTCGACTGCTTCCAGCGTCGTCCCGGTGATGTCAGCCATTGCTCCCCTCGCCCTGTTTGCGGGTCCTGGCGAGCTTGCGCAGCATGGCTATCTCGCGCATGGCTTCCGCCATCGGCTGTGCCGGATAGCCGCCCCAGATCTCGCCCGCGGGCACATTGCTCATGAATCCGCTTCTCGCGGCAAGCTTCGCGCCCGACCCTATGGTCAGGTGATCCGCAAGCCCGACGCCGCCGCCCATGGTGACATTGTCGCCCACGACGACGGAACCGGAGATACCCGAAAGTCCGGCCACGATGCAGTTGCGGCCGATGCGGACGTTATGCGCGATCTGCACGAGATTGTCGATCTTGGTGCCCTGGCCGATGATCGTATCGGACATGGCGCCGCGGTCGACCGTGGAATTGGAACCGATCTCGACGTCGTCCTGGATGATGACGCGGCCGATCTGCGGAACACGTTCCGGCCCCTTGGCGCCGGCAACGAAGCCAAAGCCGTCCTGGCCGATCCGGGCGCCGCCATGGATGATGACGCGGTTGCCGATCAAGGCATATTGGACGCTGGCGCCCGGGCCGATATAGCCGTCACGCCCGATCTGGCAGGAACGGCCGACGACGGCGTGAGGCGCGATGACGGTGCCGGCGCCTATGGACACCGCAGGACCGATCACCGCGCCGGCTTCGACGACGGCACCTTCCTCGACATGTGCGCTCGGATCGATATGGGCATGCGGCGAGATACCGGTTTCACCGGTCATTGGCCCCGGGGTCGCCGCCGTCGGAAACAGCAGTCGTCCGACCAGCGCGAATGCCTGTTGCGGACGGGGATGTACAAGGACGGCGATGGCGGCAGGCGCCTTGCCGGCGAACTCCGCCGGGCACAGCACAGCGGCAGCCCGCAGCGACGGCATCAGCACGGAATTGCGTTTGCCATCGACGAAAACGAGCGCATTCTCGCCGCCTTCGTTGGCAGGCGCCAGCGCGTCGATGAAAACGCCGGACTGGCCGGAATCGACAAGCACCGAGCCGGTCAGATTCGCGACTTCGCCCGCCGTATACCGGCGTGATGGCGCGAAGAACACCGGATCGGTCATTCCAGAAGCTATATCCAGCTAGATCGGAACATTTTCTCCCGGATCTCAACGACCCGGGAGCATCGTCATCCGCCGGTCAGAAGCGGGTCGATATGCCGAAGTTGAATTCCTGCACGTCGTCCCTCGCTTCCTTCTTGACCGGGATCGCATAGTCGATACGGATCGGACCGAACGGCGAAGCCCACATCAGGCCGACACCGACCGAGGCGCGCCATTTCATGCCCACGGATGATTGGTCAACCAAATCATTGGCAACCTTGCTGCCATAGAGTGTTGCCGCGTCTGCAAAGACCGCGCCGCGCAGACCGAAGCTTTCTGGAACGACCGGCAGCGGGAATTGAGCCTCTGCCGACGCGTTGAAATAAGTGGTGCCGCCAAGGTGGTCACCCGCACCGTCGCTGTCGACTGGGCCGATGCCGCCATAAGCGAAACCGCGGATCATGCGATCGGTGCTCTGGAAGTGATCGAAGATGCGCAGATCGCCGTCGCCGCCGTAGCCTTCGACATGGCCGGCGCCGCCCGAAATGAGGCCGACAAGATCGAACTGCTCGGACAGCGTCTGATAGACGCTGCCGCGTCCGGTGACCTTCACGAACTTGGCGTCGCCACCGAGGCCGGCCACTTCAACCGTGGAGGTGGCATAGATACCCTCATGCGGGTTCTTCATGTCGTCGATGGTGTTATAAACCAGTCCCAGACTGACCGACGACTTGATCCAAGGGCTTTGCTCGATGCCATCCAACACGGCTCTGGAAATGTCGCAGGTGCCGCTGGGATCTACATCGGTGGCATCGCAACCGTCGTCTACCTCATACTTCTCCCGGGAGATATTGTAGGCCAGCTGGGTCGAGATGCTGTCTGTGATCGGCAGGCCGAAGCGCACCGTCGCGCCCACAGTATCGCTGTCGTAGTCGTCGTATTCCCTGGTCCGCTTGTAGATGTCGAAGCCGGCGGCGATACGGCGCCCGAGGAAATAGGGCTCGGTGAACGAAAGGCTGTAATCGCGCGAGTTCTTGCCGCCACCCGCCGACACCTTGATGAACTGGCCGCGGCCGAGGAAGTTGCGCTCTGTGATCGATCCTTCGACGGACGGACCGGCGGTGTCGCCACCGGTCGAATAGCCGGCGCCGACAGAGAATTCACCGGTCGACTTTTCGACCACGTCGACCACCAGCACGACCTGGTCCGGCGCCGAACCGGGCACCGTCGAAACCTCGACTTTGTCAAAGTAATTGAGATCTTCCAGCCGCTTCTTCGCGCGCTGGATCAGCACTTGGTTGAACGCATCGCCTTCGCTGACGTCGAACTCGCGGCGGATGACATAGTCGCGCGTGCGGTCATTGCCGCGGATCTCGATGCGCTCGACATAGGCCTTGGTGCCCTGGTCGATGGTGTAGACCACCGAAATCGTATGATTCTCGAAATTGCGGTCGCCACGCGGCGTGACCTGCGCGAAGGCGTAGCCGGAGCCGGCCACCTTCTCAGTCAGGGCAATGATGGTGTCCTCGACGTTCTTGGCGTTGTAGACGTCGCCCTTGTGGGTCTCGACCACCGATTCCAGCGCCTTCGAGTCGACTTCCGGAATCGTGCTTTCGACGCTGATGTCGCCGAACGTATAACGCTCGCCTTCCTGGACGGTTATGGTGACCGTGTACTTGTTGGTCGCGTTGTCGAGTTCGCCGACAGCGGACACGACCTGGAAGTCGGCATAGCCGTGATTGTAGTAGAAGCGCCGCAGCAGCTCCTGGTCGGCGCGCAGCTTGTCGTCGTCATAGACGTCGTCGCGCAGGATGAACGAAACCCAGGACGAGCGCTTGGTCGTGATCACATCTGACAGGCGGCGGCTCGAATAAGCGCTGTTGCCGACGAAATTGATCGCCGCGATCTGCGTGCGATCACCTTCATTGACATGGAAGACCACGTTCACGCGGTTGTCGCCGAGCTGCATGACCTCGGTGGTCACGGCGGCATCGTCACGGCCGATACGCCTGTAGGCGGCCTTGACCGACTCTACATCGGCGTCGAGCGCCGCCTGCGAGAACGTGCCGCGCGGCTTCAACTGCACGGCAGCCGCAAGCGCGTTGTCCTTGAGCTTCTTGTTGCCCTGGAACAGCACCTGGTTGACGACCTGGTACTCGGAAACCTTGACCACCAACGTCGAACCGACCTGATTGATCTGCACATCCGAGAACAACCCGGTTCCGAAGAGCGCCTTGACCGCGCTGTCGATGTCGGAGCTGGAGAAGGATTTGCCCGGCTTGATGGTGATGTAATTGCGGATGGTATCGGCGTCGACACGTTGGTTGCCGCTCACCTCCACCCTGCTGACGACAGCGGCTTCGGCCGCCGATGTGGCAACGAACTGCACTGCGAGCGCACCTGGCACGACCAAAGCCGCGGACAGGGCTGCCGCGGAAGCGGCGCTCAAAAACTTGGATGCTGCCTTCATCGGGCTTAATAACCTTTTCTCGTAGTCCCCACGGCGAGAAAACCGGACGTGCGGTAATTTCTCGTACCGTATTAACCGGATTTTCCCTACACGCAAGGCTTCTGGTTAATTTGTATTTACTTAACCCTGGTGCGTGGCTTTCGCGTCACTCATATCCCCGTGCATGGTAAACGGCGTCTCAACATCGACCATCCCGAAGCCAAATTTCTTCATGATTTCAGCATCCAAACAGATCGTTCCAGAATACGAAACCCATGAAGCCCAAAACCAGAAGCAGACCGGCCCGATAGGCCATTTCCATCATCCGTTCCGACACCGGCCGGCGGATGACGGCCTCCACGCCGTAGAACAGGAGATGGCCGCCGTCGAGGGGGGGAATCGGCAAAAGATTGAGGATGCCGATGCCCACGGACAGCAGCGCAACGAGCTGCACGAGCCATTCGAAGCCGAGCTTCGCCGCCTTGCCGGCCATGTCCGCGATCTTCACCGGGCCGCCGAGCTGGCACTTGTCCTCGCGCCCGACGACGAAACGCTGCAGGAACTGGCCGGTGCGCTGGATGACGTGCCCGGTTTCCTCCACCGCCGCGGCCAACGCGCCGGCGGGGCTGTAGGTGATCAGCCTGGGCTGGCCGAGTTCCTGGTTGTTGACGACGCCGATCACGGCCACCTTGACCTTGTTGCCGAGCGCGTCCTGCTGCTCCATCAGCTGCGGCGTGGCGGTCACGGTCACTTCCTTGCCGTCGCGCAGCATGACGAAGGTGATGCTGTCGCCGGCCCGGCCCGAAACCAGGCGTTGGACGTCACCGAAGGTTTCGATCTTGCTGCCGTCGACGCTGACGAATCGGTCGCCGGGCAGGATGCCGGCTTTCGCCGCCGGGCTGCCGGCGGTCACCTCGGCCACCATGGGTTCCGCGACATAGCGGCCATAGGCTGAAAACAGCACCGAAAAGACGACGATCGTCAGCAGGAAATTGAACAGCGGCCCGGCCACCACCGTCGCCGCCCGCTTCCAGATCGGCTGGGTGTGAAAGGCGACCTTGCGTTCCTCGTCGGTCAGCGTTTCGATCTCTTCCGTCGACGGCTGGCTGGAGGTGGCGTTCATGTCGCCGACGAATTTGACATAGCCGCCAAGCGGTATGGCGCAGAGCTTCCAGCGCGTGCCGTGCCTGTCGTTGAAGCCGAAGAGTTCCGGGCCGAAACCGATCGAAAAGGCCCTGACGCCGATGCCGCACCAGCGGCCAACGAGATAGTGGCCCATCTCGTGGACGAACACGACCACGGTCAGCACGAACAGGAAGGGCACGAGCGTGCCGAGAAGGAAGCCTTCCATGCCGAAGATCGCGTGAAGAATCTCGTTCAACTCAAATCCTCAGTTCTTCCACGACACCGTTGCGCCGCGACTGTGACATCAATCCAGGCGAATCCAAGGCGCGCCCGCATCGATCGTGGAACGATGCCGTTCAAATGGGAAACAGCCCCTGTGCCGGCTGATCGGCGCCCGCCGAAATCCAGCCGATGACGTATAGGGCGAAAGCCGCCGCGACAAGCCCGTCGACACGGTCCATGACGCCGCCATGGCCCGGAATGAGCGCGCCCGAATCCTTGCGGCCGTGGCGGCGCTTGACCCAGGATTCCAGGAGGTCGCCAGCCTGGGAGACGATTGAAAGCGCGAGCGCGACGAGACCGAGCATTGGCAGGTTGCCCGCACCGGCGGCGACGGCCAGGATGAGCCCCGCAACGACCCCGCCCACGGCGCCGCCGAGCGCGCCACTTCGCGTCTTGCCGGGAGAGATGGACGGCGCCAGCCTCGGGCCACCGACGGCCCGGCCGACGAAATAGGCAAAGATGTCGGTCGCCCAGACCACCGCGAACAGGAACAGGATGGCGACGAGGCCGGAATGGTCGCCGTCACGCAGAAGCGCAAGGGAAAGACCCGAGACGGCTGCATAGGCAAGGCCGGAGGCATCCCACTGCCCGGCCCCGCGCAGTTGGGCGGCGATGGCCGTGACGGCGACCAGTGCAGCCACTAGAAGCAGCAGCCACAAGGCAGGCAGGCCGGTGATCAGGGCGCCGAGAAACACCAGCAGCAGCGCTTCCGGCAAAAAACCGAGCCCGGTCGTCCCGGAAGGGCGAGACATGCGCGTCCATTCGTAGAAGATCACCGCCGAAATCGCGGCTGAAAGCAGCCGGAACGGCAGGCCGCCGAACCAGGTCAGGCCAAGCGTCGCGATGGCAAGCACGACCGCCGAAAGAACGCGAAGCTGGAGATTGCTCATCCCGCGGCCGGCCGCGAAGCGGCATCTTGCGGATCCAGCCCGCCAAAACGGCGTTCGCGCCCGGCGAACTCGCGCAAGGCCTCGGCTAGATGCTCTCGGCTGAAATCGGGCCAATAGCAGGGCAGGAACACAAGCTCGCTATAGGCAGCCTGCCACAGAAGAAAATTGGAAAGGCGAAGCTCACCGCTGGTGCGTATGACCAGTTCGGGATCGGGAACGCCTTGCGTGTCGAGGCAGCCGGCAAAGGATTCGGCGGTGATCGCCTCGCTGTCGAGCTCGCCGCGCGCGACGGCCGAGGCAAGCTTGCGCGCCGTGCGCACGATCTCGTCGCGTCCGCCGTAGTTGAAGGCGATGATCAGCGTCAGCGCCTCGTTGGCCGACGTCAGCGCTTCGGCTTCTTCGAGCAGGAGCCTGATATCGGGCTGCAGCCCTGCCCTGTCGCCGATGATCCTGACGCGCACGCCGCTGCGGTGCAGTTCGGCGAGATCGCGGCGAATGAACAGCTTCAACAGGCCCATCAGGTCGCTGACTTCGGATTTCGGCCGCGACCAGTTTTCCGAAGAGAAGGCATAGACAGTCAGGTAGGAAATGCCGAGATCGGGCGCGGCGCGCACCGTCTTGCGCAGTGCTTCTACGCCCGCGCGATGGCCGGCGAGCCGCGGCATGCCGCGCGCCTTGGCCCAGCGTCCGTTTCCATCCATGATGATCGCGACATGCGCGGGCGTTGCCATGATCTCGCTTTCGGGCCAGCCGCCGGCCAGACCCTAAACCTGCATGATTTCAGCTTCCTTGTCGGAAAGCAGGTGGTCGATGGTGCTGATCGTTTCGTCGGTAAGCTTCTGGACTTGGTCGGAGCGCTTGCGCTGATCGTCCTCGCTGATAACGCCGTCCTTCTCCGCCTTCTTCAGGAAGTCCATGCCGTCGCGGCGCACATGGCGCGCGGCGACACGGGCGTTCTCGGCGTAGCCATGCGAGATCTTGACGAGTTCCTTGCGGCGCTGCTCGTTGAGTTCCGGAAGCGGAATCCTGAGATTGGTGCCGTCCACGATAGGGTTGAAGCCCAGATTGGATTCGCGGATGGCGCGATCGACCGCGCCCACCATCGACTTGTCCCAGACCGACACCGAAATCATGCGCGGCTCAGGCACCGTGACATTGGCCACCTGGTTGATCGGCATGCTGGTGCCATAGGCCTGCACCTGGATAGCGTCGAGCAGGTTGCTGGAAGCGCGACCGGTCCGCAGCGAAGCCAGGTCATGCTTGAACGCGGCGATTGCCCCATCCATGCGCCGCTTGAGATCGTCGTACTCACCACTCATCTTAGTCTCCTCGACCCGTCTGACGCGGGTTCACTGCTTTCGGGGCAAGGCCCCGTATTCGAGCCTGATTTCGAAACCGGTTTTCGCCTTTTCCGCGATCAGGCCCCGGATCAATCGTCCGCGACGACCGTGCAGCGGCCGCCGCCCCTTAGAATATCGCCGAAACCACCTTTTTCGTGGATCGAATAGACGATTATCGGAATGTTGTTTTCGCGCGCAAGTGCAATCGCTGCCGTATCCATGATGGAAAGGCCGCGATTTATCACTTCGGCATGGCTGATGCGCTCGAAACGCGTCGCGTTCGGGTCCTTCTTCGGGTCGGCAGAATAGACGCCGTCGACCTGTGTGCCCTTGAACAGCGCGTCGGCGCCGATTTCAGCGGCGCGAAGTGCCGCGGCCGAATCAGTGGTGAAGAACGGATTGCCGGTGCCGCCGGCAAAGATCACCACCTTGCCCTGGTTCATGTAGGCGGTTGCCTGGCGCTGCGAAAAGCTCTCGCAAAGCTCAGGCATGGCGATCGCGGAAAGAACCACCGCATCGACGCCGATCTTGTTCAGCGAGGTGCGCAGCGCCAGCGAATTGATGACGGTGGCGAGCATACCCATATGGTCGCCGGTGACGCGGTCGCCACCCTTGGAGGCAACCGCCACACCGCGAAAGATATTGCCGCCGCCGATGACGACGCCAACCTCGATGCCGAGCGCGCGGGCTTCGGCGATGTCGCCGGCGATGCGGTCGACGACCGAGACGTCGATGCCGAAATGCTGTTCGCCCATCAACGCTTCACCAGACGCTTTCAGCAAGACACGTCGGTAGAAGGGCTTCACCGTCATCTGGTCCTCGAAAATCTCGGCGCGGCAAATCAGGAGGCGAAACTGCCCCGCTTCGCCTGGCGGCGCTGGCATGATGGTTCGACCCGATACACGAAGGGCGCGGCGATGTCACGCCGCGCCCTTGCGCAAAATCCCAGGCTTTTTCGATCAGTTGCTGCTGATGCTGACCGCCTCGCCTTCCACCAGAACCTGCGGCGAATAGCCGGAGGGCTTGTCGCCGGTCACGACACCGCCGGCCACCCTGACCTGGATCTCGGGCCCGAAATAGGAATGCGGGAACGGCGCCGGCATGCTGCTCACCGAATCCAGCCGCTTGCGGAGTTCGGGGGCAATCGAAAAATCCAGCGCCGCGAGGTTGTCCTGCAGTTGCGCGAGCTTGGTCGCGCCCAGGATGACGGTTGCGACGCCGGGCTGCGTCGCCACCCAGTTGAGTGCCACCTGGGCCATGCTGCGGCCGAGTTCGGCGGCCACCTTTTCGAGCTCGGCCACGATCGCCCAATTGCGGTCGCTGAATTTCCGGAAGCTCGGATGCGTGGTGTTGCGGAAACCGTCGAGCCGGCCGGCATTGCCGGCTTGCGTCGGGCGATATTTGCCGCTGAGCAAGCCGCTGGCCAGCGGGCTCCAAACCATGACGCCGGCGCCATGATGCGTGGCGAAAGGCACGAACTCATGCTCGATCGAGCGTTCGGCCAGCGAATATTCGAGCTGCAGGGCCGAGATCGGCTCATAGCAGCGCAATTCTGCGATCGCCTGCGCCCGCCCCGCATACCAGGCCGGCACATCGGAAAGGCCGACGTGGCGCACCTTGCCCGCGCGCACCAGGTCGTCCAGCGTGCGCAGCACCTCCTCGGCCGGCGTCAGCCTGTCCCACACATGCATGAGATAGAGGTCGATATAGTCGGTTCCGAGCCGCTTCAGAGAGGCGTCCACGGCGCGCATTATGTTCTTGCGGCCATTGCCGCCGGCGTTCGGATTGCCCGGTTCTGAATTGAAGGTGAATTTAGTGGCGATCACCGCCTTGTCGCGCAATCCGCGCTCGGCGACGAATTCGCCGAGCCAGGTCTCGGCGGTGCCGCCGGTATAGAGATCGGCCGTGTCGAAGAAATTGCCGCCCGCCTCGACATATTCGTCGAAGATTGCGCGGGCTGTATCCCTATCAGTGCCCCAGCCTAATTCGGTGCCGAAGGTCATGGTGCCCAGCGCCAACCGGCTGACGCGCAAGCCGCTGTTGCCAAGCGTGTAGTAGTTCATGGTCATGATATTCTCCGATCGAGTTTGATGTTGGGTTATTGGCCGGGTGTCGTCTTGACCCAGGGATTGCCGCGCTCATGGGTCACGCGGAAGGTGAAGCCGTCGACCTTCCAACCCGCGCCGGAGCGGGTCAGGTGGTGCTCATATGTGCCCCAGACTTCCCAAAGCGGCTCGCCATTGCCTTCCATCCGGTTCCAGGCATAGCCGTTCGACAGGACGGTCGCCGTGTCCGCTTCGAGAACGACTTGGTGATTGGTGCGCAGATGCAGGCTGGTCTTGCCGCCCTTGAGGTTGCCGGCCCAGGCGCCGATCAGGTCGTCGGAGGCAATATTGGCCGCCGGCTGTCCGGACAGGCTGCTGAAATCAGCGGTAACCCGATCCGCGAAATAGCTGCGGACAAGCTTCCAGTCCTGCGCGTCGACGGCGCGGTCGATGGCATCGGCGATGCGGATGACCGCGCGCTCGTCGGCAAGCACCTGCCATCCGGCCGGTTCGGCGCCACCGGCATCGATCGGCGCCAGCGCCAATCCTGCGGCGAGGGTCATATGTCTCAAAGCACTCATGGTTCGTCTCCTGGAAGTCAGCCCGCCGCCGATGTATCGAGGACAATGTGGATCAATGCTCCGCCATCGATAAGATTGCATTGTTCGCAAAGACTATGCGATATCATTCATGAATGGACCGGGACCTGCTCACCCACCTGCCCGTCATCGTTGCCGTGGCGCGACGCGGCGGCTTCGCGCTTGCCGCGGCCGAGCTCGGCATGAGCCCGTCGGCGGTCAGCCATGCGGTGCGGCTGGTGGAAGAACGCATCGGCCAGCCGCTGTTTGCGCGCACGACACGTAGCGTCTCGCTGACAGAAGCCGGCAAGGCATTGGTGGAGACGGCGGGCCCTGCCCTTCAGGACATCGCGGAGCGGATGGACCGCATCCGCGGCGTCAAGGGACGGCCTTCCGGTCTGCTCAGGATCAATGCCTCCAACATCGCGATCCCTTTGGCGGTGACGCCTGTGATCGCAGCCATGGCCGATCGCTATCCGGATGTGACGGTCGAGGTTTTCGCCGATCAAGCCCTGGTCGATATCGTCGGGGAAGGTTTTGACGCCGGCATTAGGCTGGGCGAGATGATCGCGCAGGACATGACCGCCATACGGCTGACGCAGCCCTTCAAGGCCGCGCTCGTCGCCTCGCCGGACTATATCGGAAGGCACGGCCGTCCCTGCGACGTGGCCGACCTCGCGAACCATAATTGCATAGGCTACAGGCTTGTCCGCTCCGGCGCGTTCTATCGCTGGGATCTGAACGACAATGGCAAGGAGGTCGTCGTCGAGACGCGTGGCACGGCCGTCGTGACCGATTCGCTGGCGGCGATCGATCTTGCGCTTGCAGGGGTCGGGCTCGCCTATGTGTTCGAGCCGCTTGTACGCGCCGATCTTGCCGCAGGACGCCTCGTCCAGGTCCTGCCAAAGACGGCAATCGAGGAGCCCGGCCTTTTCCTTTACTTTCCGCGCCGGGCTTCGATGGCGCCGAAGCTGAGGGCCTTCATCGACGCCGCACAAGAAATCGGCCGGGCATCCATGCGGACACCCGGCCGAGTTGCCTGAGCCGTTTAGCCTTACTTGTTCTTCGGGCTATTTCTTGACCGCCGCCGCGACTTCCGCCGCGAAATCGGTCGCTTCCTTCTCGATGCCTTCGCCGAGCGCGAAACGCAGATAGGCCGAGATCTTGGCCGGAGCGCCGATCTCCTTCTCGGCATCCTTCAGCGCCTTCTCGACGGTAATGTCGGGATTGAGCACGAAGGCCTGCTTCAGAAGCACGACTTCCTCGTAGAACTTGCGCAGCCGACCCTCGACCATCTTCTCGATGATCGCCTCCGGCTTGCCGGACTGGCGCGCCTGGTCGGCGAAGATCGCCTTCTCGCGCTCGACTGCCGCGGGATCGAGTTCCTCGGTGGTCAGCGCCATCGGGTTGGTGGCGGCGACATGCATGGCGACCTGGCGGGCGAATGCATTGGCCGCGTGCTCGTTGCCCGTGGTCTCGATAGCGACCAGGACGCCCAGCTTGCCAAGGCCGTCGGCAACCGCGTTGTGAACATAGGTCGCGACGGCGCCGTGCGGAACGGTGAGCTTGGCCGAACGGCGGAAGCCCATGTTCTCGCCGATGGTACCGACGGCGTCCTTGATGGTGTCGGTGACCGACTTGTCCGAACCCGGGTACTTCGCGGCAGCCACGGCCTCGCTCGTGCCATAGGCCAGCGCCACCTTGGCGACGTTGGCGACGATCTCCTGGAAGGCGGCGTTGCGGGCTACGAAGTCGGTCTCGGAATTGACCTCGACGACCGCGGCCTCGCGCACGCCGGAATCGACGCCGATCAGGCCCTCGGCCGCGGTGCGGCCTGCCTTCTTGTCGGCCTTGGAGATACCCTTCTTGCGCAGCCAGTCGACGGCTTCTTCCATGTTGCCGTTGGTCTCGTTCAACGCCGCCTTGCAGTCCATCATGCCCGCGCCGGTCAAGTCGCGGAGTTCTTTGACCTGTGCAGCCGAAATGCTCATTGTCGCCTCTTTGTTCAAATGCGCCGACGCACCATCGAATCTCGACGGTGCGTCCGTTTAACGCGTCAAAATATTAGAAAGATGAAGGCCGTGACCGGCCCTCGCTATCACGCTTCCGGAGTTTCCGCCGCCGGAGTTTCGCCGAGCACCGGCTCGACCGGAGCTTCCACCGAAGCGCCGATGTCGACACCCAGCGCGCCCTGCTGGCGGGCGATGCCGTCGATGGCAGCCTTCGCGATGAGGTCGCAATAGAGCTGGATGGCGCGCGCGGCGTCGTCATTGCCGGGGATCGGGAAGTCGATCTTGTCCGGATCGCAGTTCGAGTCGATGATGGCGACGACCGGAATGCCAAGGCGCTTGGCCTCGAGGATGGCGATCGCTTCCTTGTTGGTGTCGATCACGAACATCAGGTCGGGCGTCGAGCCCATGTCCTTGATGCCGCCGAGAGCCTTGTCGAGCTTCTCGCGCTCGCGGTCGAGATTGAGACGCTCCTTCTTGGTCAACCCTTGCGCCTCGCCGGCCAGCATCTCGTCGAGCTTGCGCAGGCGCTGGATCGAGTTCGAGATCGTCTTCCAGTTGGTCAGCATGCCGCCCAGCCAACGCGAGTTGACATAGTACTGGGCCGAACGCTGCGCGGCATCGGCGACGATGTCGGACGCCTGGCGCTTGGTGCCGACGAACAGCACGCGGCCGCCCTTGGCGACGGTGTCGGAAACCTGCTTCAGCGCCTGGTGCAGCAACGGCACCGTTTGGCTGAGGTCGATGATGTGGATGTTGTTGCGGGCGCCGTAGATATAGGGCGCCATCTTCGGGTTCCAGCGGTGGGTCTGGTGGCCGAAGTGAATGCCAGCTTCCAAAAGCTGGCGCATGCTGAAATCAGGCAGAGCCATTCTCATTTTCCTTTCCGGTTAGCCTCCACGGACACAGGCATTTTCGGACGAAGTCCTCGATGCCACCGGAGGTTTCAGCCGGATTTCTCCCGGGCAGACACCAAAGTCCGTGTGTGGAATGAGCGCGCATATAGAGGGGAAGTGCTCCAAACGCAAGCGCAACGACGCATTGCGGCGCGCCTGCGGCGATCCGCGCGTGCCCTCAACGCTTTATCTTACCCTTTGGCACCCTCACCCGCCGGAAGATCGCGACGATCTCCTCGCGGCTGCACTCGACGGCGCCGAGCCGCACCGCGCGGTCGCGCTCGAAACCGGTTATGTCATAATGCGGCGCCGATGTCTTCGGCGGCCCCTGGTAGGATGAGCGCTTGATGCCGAGTTGCGCGGCGAAACGATGCAGTTCATCGGTGTCGTCGGCCATCAGATGGCACCAGCGATGGCCAACCCATTTCCAGATCGCCGCGTCGACATAGACCGCCATGAGGCTCGCCGCATTCCTTCTTCCGCCGACCGGTACCGGCGACGAGCGATGATAGAAGGGATTCGCACAGAAGATGAAGCGGCCGGCGGCCTCGAGAAGATGAGAAGCCGCCGCGACGCTTTCAAGCCGTGGACCGCGACGGCGCTGCGTCGAGGCAAATCGAAGTTTATTTCGTCGGGCAGGCCTTCGTCTGGTCGAAAAGCGACAGATTGACCAGCTTGCCGGTCATGGAGAAATCGCCATAGTCCATGGTTAGATCGCGGGTGATGCCGTTCTCGTGCAGCTTGAAGCTGATCCGGTATTCCGGCGTCTCTTCTCCGTTCTTGGCACTGTCGTCGAAATAGGCGATGTCGACCGGCCAGTATTTGTCGGTGGCAAGCTTGGCCAGCGCCGGCGCTTCCGGATCGGCCTTGTCGGCATCGGTCCTCTTGCCGACGACGACGGTGGTGGACATCACCTTGTTGGCGTCCTCGGAACCGTCGAACAGATTGGTTTGATAGAAGTTTTCACCCTTCTCGGCCTTGTCGATCAATTCGACCAGGTGCTGGGTCGGAAACTGGGTGGCGGCAAGTTCCAGGCTGTTCTTCTCGGGCTTGTCGATATCGACCTTCAGCCCTTTCGTTTCCTTCGTGGCGACGCCCTTGACCTCCTTGTCGAGGTTCTGATCGACGAAGGATTTGGTCACGAACGAGAAGGTCTTGCCTTCGGCGTCTTCGAAGGTCGTCGTCTGCTGATCGGTCAGCTTGGTGTTGTCGCTGGTGGCAATCTGAGTGACAAAGCGGAATTTCACCGTGTAGCCTTCGCAGGCCGAGCCGTTGAATTCATAGACCATGCGACCGGTAATGCCGGTGATGCCGGAGCGGTCGTCCGCCTTCTTGAGGGTAAGGTCGTAGACGGCGCGATGCGCCTGCAGCGCCGGCACGGCGAAAGCGGGACCTATCGAAAAGACCGCCGGCAACAGGACGGCATGGAATGCAAGGCGCGTTGCGCGCATGAGAGGCTCCGATCGTCGCGGCTGATGGCAGGCCGCAGGGAAAGATGGTCCAGCTTAAAAAAAGTCGTGGCGGAAGCGAGGCAAAAATAGCAATTTCGGCCCGGCTGACGCGGCGCCTTCCAGCAATAGGGAAAAGCAATGAGTGAAACAATCGAAAAGCGGCTAAACGACCTCGGGGTCACCATTCCCGCGGCCGCGGCGCCTGCCGCCAACTACGTGCCGCATTGCAGGACCGGAAACCTGCTTTTCACCGCCGGACAATTGCCGCTCAAGGACGGTAAGCTGCAGGCGAGCGGACTGCTTGGCCGCGACGTCGACACAGCAACCGGCAAGGAAGCGGCAAAATACTGCGCGATCAACATTCTGGCACAGGCCAAGGCGGCACTTGGCGATCTTGAGAAGATACGCCGGCTGGTCAAGATCACCGTCTTCGTCGCCTCGGCGCCGGATTTCGTCGAGCAGCATCTGGTCGCAAACGGCGCCTCCGATTTCCTGGTGGCGGCGCTCGGCGAGCGCGGCAAGCATGCCCGTTCCGCCGTCGGCACGGCTTCGCTGCCGCTTAATGCCGCGGTGGAAATCGAAGCGATCTTCGAAGTCGAGTGAGCGAGCCTGACATGACCGACCTTTCCTGGCTGATTGCCCGGCCTGTCGCCCATCGCGGCTTTCACGACATGAACAAGACGCGCTGGGAAAACACCCTCTCCGCCTTTGCCGCCGCGGCCGAACGCGGCTATGCCATCGAATGCGACGTGCACCTGTCGTCGGACGGAGTTCCCGTCATTATCCATGATGGCGACTTGCAGCGGCTGACTGGGCACGACGGTTTCGTCTGGCAGCGCACGGCGGCCGAACTGGCAGCGCTCAAGGTCGGCGGCACGTCTGATCATGTGCCGACGCTGCGCGAGGCGCTCGATCTGATCGACGGGCGGGTGCCGCTGGTGGTCGAACTGAAAGGCATGGCTGGATACGACAATGGCCTGGTGGCGAGCGTCGGTAGGCTGCTCAAGCGCTACAAGGGCAAGGTGGCGATCATGTCGTTCGACCACTGGCTGATCCGCGATTTCGCCAGGGATGCGCCGGGCATCCCGGCTGGATTGACCGCCTATGGCAAGGACGACAGGCTGATCGAAGCGCATTTCGCCATGCTGGCGCATCAGATCGCCTTCACCTCCTACGCAGCGGGCGACCTGCCGAATCCATTCGTCAGCTTTGTCCGTGAACGGCTCAAAATGCCGGTCATCACCTGGACGGTGCATGACCAGCCGGCGGTCGACCTTACATTCAAATATGCGGACCAGATGACGTTCGAAGGGTTCGAGCCCGATCTGGTCAAGGTCGCTTGATATGGGTGCCTAGAACGTGACTTGTAGCGGTCCGGATGGAGCTTAAATAAGCCTCATGGATCAGGGCGACGACGGCGACGGGCAAACGGTTGATGCGGAGTATGCGATCCGCATTGCGGCGGGCATCGGCGCCTTCACCTGCGAAGAGTGGGACGGTTTCGCCGGGACCACGCGCAGTGATGCCGAAAACGGTTATAACCCCCTCGTTTCATATGCTTTCCTGAGCGCACTCGAGGATTCCGGCTGCGCCGTGCGGCGCACTGGCTGGCAAGGTCATCATCTCAGGCTGGAGAATGGTCAAGGCACGCTGCTCGGCGCGGTCCCTTGCTATCTCAAGTCACACAGCCAGGGCGAATATGTGTTCGATCACGGCTGGTCGGATGCCTTCGAGCGCGCCGGCGGCCGTTATTATCCCAAGCTGCAATGCTCGGTACCGTTCACGCCGGTCACCGGCCCTCGCCTGCTGGTGAGCAGGGGCCAGCATTCCGGCACCGTCAAGGCCGGGCTCGCCGCGGGATTGAAGGCAGTGGCGGAAAAGCTCGGCGTCTCTTCCGCGCATGTCACCTTCGCGCAGGAGAGCGACGTGGACGTGCTGGAGGCGGCGGGCTTCCTGCATCGCACCGACCAGCAGTTCCACTTCGTCAACGAGGGCTTCTCGACCTATGACGATTTCCTCGCCACGCTCGCCTCCCGCAAGCGCAAGGCCATGAAGAAGGAGCGCCGCGAGGCGCTTGCCGACGGCATCTCCATCGACTGGCTTACCGGCAAGGACCTTACAGAACGGGCCTGGGACGATTTCTTCGCCTTCTACATGGACACCGGCAGCCGCAAATGGGGCCGGCCCTATCTGAACCGCGAATTCTTCTCGCTGATCGGCGAGCGCATGGCCGAGGACATCCTGCTGGTGATGGCCAGGCGCAACGGCCGCTACATTGCCGGCGCTATCAACTTCATCGGCTCGGATGCGCTCTACGGCCGCAACTGGGGCTGCATCGAGGATCATCCGTTCCTGCATTTCGAGGTCTGCTATCACCAGGCCATCGACTTCGCCATCGAACGCAAGCTGAAGGTGGTCGAGGCGGGCGCACAGGGCGAACACAAGCTGGCGCGAGGCTACCGGCCGGTGATCATGCATTCCGCGCATTACATCGCCCATCCCGGCCTGCGCAACGCCATCGCCGACTATCTCAGGCGCGAACGGCGCGAGGTGGAACGCATGAGCGAATATCTCGAAGAACACACGCCATTCCGCAAGGATCTGGAGGAGTAGGCCATCCTGCAGGGCAGGAGCATATGTCAGGTTCGGCATCCCTGGGTTGGCAGTGCACGCCTGTCGAGATCGGCTTCATCGATCTCGCCCGATCGTCTTGCCGCTCACGAGAGGCTTCGCTACACCAATTAGCGAGGCACAATCCGGAGCGTTCGCCATGGCCGAAACCGCCTATGACACCGACAACATCTTTGCCAAGATCCTGCGCGGTGAAATTCCCTCGCACCGCGTCTACGAGGACGAAGCGGTCGTTGCCTTCATGGATGTGATGCCACAGGGGCCAGGCCATACGCTGGTGGTGCCGAAGACGCCTTCGCGCAATCTGCTCGACGCCGATCCGGCAACGTTCGGCCCGCTTTTCACAGTCGTGCAGAAGGTGGCGCTCGCCGTCCGCGAGGCATTCAAGGCCGATGGCGTCACCGTGATGCAGTTCAACGAGCCGGCTTCCGGGCAGACCGTCTATCACCTTCACGTCCACGTCATTCCGCGCTTCGAAGGCATCGCGCTGAAGCCGCATACGGGCCAGATGGAGAAACCCGAGGTGCTGGCCGAGAATGCCGGCCGGATAAAGGCGGCCATGCCGCTATCCTGACGCCTGGCTTTCAGCTGCCCCCATTGCGGCCGTCTGGGGAAGTTGCGCATCGAAAACGATGAACCCGAGCCGCCAGCATATCAGCGTGATCGCCATTCCGCTGAACATCTACCAAATTGTGCCCGCCGTGGACGACGATCGCGCCGCGCGGCCGAGATTCCCCCATCGCCGGCTGAGAGCACGCGATCAGGATAGCTTTTCCCTGGAGAATGCCGACAGCCTCTCAAACGCCGTCGGAGGCTCTACATTTTGCCTGAGGCGCCCGCGGATCGCATCCGCACATTGTGCTGGCGTCAGCAGCGATGTGTCGACTTCCAGATCATACACGCCAGGCCGGTGTACCTCCTCCTGCCACAGGCGCAACGCCAACGGCACGGAGTCGTCGGGCGATCCCGTCACATATCCCCTCCCCGCCGGACTGTCGGCGCGCCTCTGCATGATGATTTCGATCGGGCAGCGGACACCGACAAACAGAACCGGCAGGCCTGCGAGGCGCTGGGCGCAATCGACAAGGCAATCAAGGGGTCGCGAATAGCTGTCGTGATGACCGAGATCGGCCACGACATTCAACCCCACTCGGCTGTGGGCGGCGATCGATTCGTAGAGCGCGGCGTAGAACCTCGGCACGAGACCCTCGATATCCGGGCGCTCGCCGCCGGGCCGCAAACCTATCCCCGGGCGACAGCGCAGCGGCGTGACCTGCTCATAGGTGTCGACCCCCAGGTTCATCCATGGGCCCTCGAAGCTCTCCTGAACTGCCTGGACGATGCTCGATTTCCCCGATCGCGGTGCGCCGTTGAGGATGATGATCTGGCCTGGTTCAGACATAAAATTCCCCATCTCATGGAGGCACTTGACCGGAACGGCATCCAACGCGCCGCCATGGTCTGGTCCCGCGGAGCGAACTCCTTCACCAACGAGGCCATGGTCTCCGAGATCGGCGATGCGTACAGTCTGGGCGCTACTTTCGGAAACGACTTTTCGCGCATGCTCGTTACCGGCAAGGCGCCGTCGGGATTGCATATCTCGATACCGTTGGGCCAACATATAAAATCGTTCCTCGGCGGTAAGCCGAAATACGCGGCCTGCGAGGCCTTCGGCCGGGCACCCGGCCTGTCCGGCATGGTCGGCGCCAAGGTGGGAGCACCGCCGTCCTGGACGGACAAATCAGCCAAAATCCGCCCGACGCCGCTTGCTGTCCAGGGGCCGCCGGCAACGCTTCAGTGATCGTCCCTTTGTGCCAACAAAAAAGCCCCGTTTCCGGGGCTTTTTCGAGGGAGTGACTATCAGCTCTTGCGCGGCAGTTGCGGCACCAGGCTGCGCTTGCCGCCGTCCTTGCCCTTGGGCTCGGGCTTCTGCGCGACGGCCTTCTTGACCGCCGGCTTCTTGGCCACTGCCTTGCGCTGCTTGGGGGTGTCTTCCGGTTCTTCCTTCTTGGGCTTCACCGGTGCCTCGTCGGCGAGCGATTCGAGCTTCAGGCCGGTCTCGCCGGTTTCCTTCTTCTCGACGCTGACGCGCACCGTGCCGCCCTTCTTGAGCTTGCCGAACAGCACTTCGTCTGCCAGCGGCTTCTTGATGTGCTCCTGGATGACGCGGCCGAGCGGACGCGCACCCATGCGCTCGTCATAGCCCTTGTCGGCGAGCCAGGCGATCGCATCCGGCGACAGGTCGAAGGTGACGCCACGCTCGGAGAGCTGGGCCTCTAGCTGCATGACGAACTTCTGCACCACCTGATGGATAACCGGCACCGGCAGCGAGCCGAACGGGATGATCGCATCGAGACGGTTGCGGAACTCCGGCGTGAACAGCCTGTTGATCGCCTCGACATCGTCGCCTTCGCGCTTGGTCGAACCGAAGCCGATCGCCGCGCGCTGGGCATCCGACGCGCCCGCATTGGTGGTCATGATTAGGATCACATTGCGGAAGTCGATTTGCTTGCCGTTGTGGTCGGTCAGCTTGCCATGGTCCATCACCTGCAACAGGATGTTGAACAGGTCCGGATGCGCCTTCTCGACCTCGTCCAGCAGCAGCACGCAATGCGGATGCTGGTCGACGCCATCGGTCAAAAGGCCGCCCTGATCGAAGCCGACATAGCCGGGAGGCGCGCCGATCAACCGAGAGACCGTGTGGCGTTCCATGTATTCCGACATGTCGAAACGGATCAGCTCGACGCCGAGCGACGCAGCCAATTGCTTGGCGACTTCGGTCTTGCCGACGCCGGTCGGACCCGAGAACAGATAGGAGCCGATCGGCTTCTCCGGTTCGCGCAGGCCGGCACGCGCCAGCTTGATCGCCGAGGTCAGCGCGGTGATCGCGGTGTCCTGGCCGTAGACGACGCGCTTCAGCTCGATGTCGAGACCCTGCAGCACCTTCTCGTCATCGGCCGAAACAGTCTTCGGCGGGATCCGCGCCATGGTGGCGATCGTCGCTTCGATCTCCTTGATGCCGATGGTCTTCTTGCGCTTGGCCTCCGGCACCAGCATCTGCGAGGCGCCGGTCTCGTCGATCACGTCGATCGCCTTGTCCGGCAGCTTGCGGTCGTTGATGTAGCGCGCCGACAGCTCAACCGAAGCCTTGATGGCTTCCGTCGTGTAGCGGACCTTGTGGAACTCCTCGAAATAGGGCTTCAGGCCCTTCATGATCTCGATGGCGTCCTCGATGGTCGGCTCGTTGACGTCGATCTTCTGGAAGCGACGTACGAGCGCGCGGTCCTTCTCAAAGAACTGGCGGAACTCCTTGTAGGTTGTCGAACCGATGCAGCGGATCGCACCCGAAGACAGTGCCGGCTTCAACAGGTTGGACGCATCCATGGCGCCGCCGGACGTCGCGCCGGCGCCAATGACGGTGTGGATCTCGTCGATGAACAGCACAGCGCCCGGATAATCCTCGAGCTCCTTGACGACCTGCTTCAGCCGCTCTTCGAAATCGCCGCGATAGCGCGTGCCGGCCAAAAGCGTGCCCATGTCGAGCGCGAAGATGGTGGCGTTGTGCAAGACTTCCGGAACATCACCCTCGACGATGCGCTTGGCGAGGCCCTCGGCGATCGCCGTCTTGCCGACGCCGGGATCGCCGACATAGAGCGGATTGTTCTTGGAACGGCGGCACAGTACCTGGATGGTGCGGTTGATCTCGGACTCGCGCCCGATCAACGGATCGATCTTGCCGGCCTTGGCCTTGTTGTTGAGATTGACGCAATAAGCGGTCAGCGCGTCCTGCTGCTGCTTCTTCTTGCCGCCTTCCTCTTGCGGCTCGGCGCCGTTCGCGCCACCCTGCTCGTCATCGGCGCCGCGCGGCGAACGCGTCTCCGACGCGCCCGGACGCTTGGCGATGCCGTGCGAGATGTAGTTGACCGCGTCGTAACGGGTCATCTGCTGTTCCTGCAGGAAATAGGCGGCATGGCTCTCGCGCTCGGCGAAGATGGCGACGAGCACGTTGGCGCCGGAGACCTCTTCGCGGCCGGACGACTGCACATGGATCACCGCACGCTGAATGACGCGCTGGAAGCCGGCGGTCGGCTTGGAATCCTCGTCATAGCCGGTAACCAGATTGTCGAGCTCGGTGTCGATATAGGTGAGAACAGTGTGCTTCAACTCGTCGAGATCGACATTGCAGGCGCGCATGACGGCGGCCGCCTCGGTGTCGTCGATCAGGGCGAGCAGCAGATGTTCAAGGGTTGCATATTCATGGTGCCGCTCGTTGGCGAGCGTCAGCGCTTGGTGAAGCGCCTTTTCCAGGCCTTGGGAGAAAGCCGGCATGTTACCTCACTTCTTCTCCATCACGCATTGCAGCGGATGCTGATTTTGTCGGGCGAAATCCATGACCTGGGACACTTTGGTCTCGGCCACCTCGAATGTATAGACCCCGCACTCGCCCACTCCATGATTGTGAACATGAAGCATGATGCGTGTGGCGGCTTCGCGGTCCTTCTGGAAAAAACGTTCCAGCACGTGAACCACGAACTCCATCGGTGTGTAGTCGTCGTTCAGGATGAGGACCCGATAGAGGCTGGGTTTCTTGGTCTTGGTCTTTGTGCGCGTGATGACCGCCGTGCCGCGGCCGGCCTCATTGCCGTCGCCGCTGCCGTTCTGCATCCGTGCCCTTGTGGCAGTCAAACCGATCGTCACGTAATCCTGCCTCTTTCGAATCCTCATGCGAGTTCGACATGTAGGTGTTCGATGGACGATTTTAAGCCCTTCTGGTTAGCTGACAATATGGCTAGGTGCCCAACTTGGCGGATTTTCGCAATCGTGAAGGCGAGCCAGGCCCCTGATCGGAAATTGACATGAAAAAACCCGGCCACGCTGGCGCGGCCGGGCTCTGTCTTGGCCCAATGGGCCCAGATCTCGTACTGCCGAACGAAATTACTTCGCCTTGGCAACGATCGATTCGAACGGCTTGTAGGCTTCCTTGGCGAGTTCGGCATAGAGGTCGCCGATCTTGGTGGCCTCGGCGACGAACGCCTCATAGGACTGCTTGGCATAGTCGGACTGGACCTCGATCGCCTTGTCGAGCGACTTGGCCGAAACAATCTTCTCGAAAGCGGCGCTGCCGGCTTCGAAGCTCTTCTTGGTGTATTCGCCGGCCTCGGCCGCAATTGCCTGCGCGCCCTTGGACAAAGAGGCGAAGCTCTTCAAGCCGGTGTCGGCGAACTCTTTGCCGTATTTGCTGAAGTCCTCATAGGTCTGCGTCATTTCAATTCTCCCTGGACGGTTGATGCGCCCTGCCCCGAGCGCCTTGTGCAATGCACTCGAATATATTGTGCGACGCACAAAAGTCAAGAAATCGCCAGCTTCCGTCCTAGCCGGTGTGGGCAATGGCTAAAATTCGAATAAACAGAGGCTCAAACCACCAGAAAATGGTGAACGCGGCGGTTACCATAAACGGATTGGTAACGCTGCCCCGATAGCTTGCCCGGAAGTGAGGCAGGATCCCTTTGCCGCCTCCAGCGCAACAAGAAATTCAAAGGAACTATCAGTGCGTCAGGCGTTGTCGGGCATCGTTTCCAAATCCGCGTCCCCTTTCAAAACGGTCATGATCATCGCCGTGGCGATGACCATCGTCGTTGCAAGTGCGGCCCCGTCGCTCGCCGCGAAGTCCGCGGCCATCGTGGTCGACGCCAAGACCGGCAAGGTGCTCTACTCCTCGGATGCCAACGCCCGGCGTTATCCCGCCTCGCTCACCAAGATGATGACGCTTTATTTGACTTTCGAGGCTCTGGCCAAGGGCAAGATCAGCCGGAACTCGCCGGTCGTCTTCTCGGCTCATGCCGCGGCAGAGCCGCCGACGAAGCTCGGCGTGAAGCCGGGCGGATCGGTGGCGGTCGAGACCGCCATCCTGTCGATGGTGACCAAATCGGCCAATGATTCGGCCACCGCGCTCGGCGAAATGCTCGGCGGCAACGAGACCAACTTCGCCCGCATGATGACTGCCAAGGCGCGGCAGCTCGGTATGAACGGCACCGTGTTCCGCAACGCCAACGGCTTGCCCGATCCCGGCCAGTTCACCACTGCGCGCGACATGGCAACGCTCGGCATCGCGCTGCGCGAACATTTCCCGCAATATTACGGCTATTTCTCGCAGCGCTCCTTCCTCTATGGCCGCCAGCGCATCAACGGCCACAACCGCCTGCTTGGACGCATCAAGGGCGTCGACGGCATCAAGACCGGCTACACCCGCGCTTCGGGCTTCAACCTGGTTTCGTCGGTTTCCGACGGCAACCGTCGCATTGTCGGCGTGGTCATGGGCGGCACCTCGGGCAGCAGCCGCGACAATCAGATGGCGGCCCTGATCAACACCTATCTGCCGCGGGCATCGACCCGAGGCGGCGGCGATCTGGTCGCCAAGGCCGATAGCGGCAACCCGGTGACGGCATTGGCCAAGGTGCTGTTGCCCAAGCACGACGCACCGACTCCGGATGAGAAGCCGATGGCGGTGGCCAGCGCCGATGACGCGGACGAGGCCGTTGCCGACGACGCGACGGTAGCCCAGGGCGACAGCGAGGACGCCGACGATAACGCAGCCGAAGAAACCAAAGTGGTTGTTCCGGCAAAGAAGGTGAAGACGGTTATCGTCTCCGCCCCCAAGGTCGCCACGGCACAGGTGGTGTCCGCTTATGCCGAGCCCGCGCCGGCCGTCGACCCGGTCAATACCGCGTCGGTGCCGTCGGGTTGGGCCATTCAGGTCGCCTCGTCGCCGAAACAGTCCGAAGCCCAGGCCTTCCTCGACAAGACCACCAAGCAGGCGCCCAAGGCGCTGGCAGATGCCTCCGGCTTCACCGTCGCCTTCGACAAGGACGGCGTCACGTACTACCGCGCCCGCTTCGGCGGCTTCGGTTCCAAGACCGCGGCCTGGAAGGCCTGCACCGCCCTCAAGAAGAAGAAAATCGAGTGCTACGCCGTCCAGCAGTAGGGACGGCGTAGAAGATATCTCCCGGAAAATTTCTGCGTCGAAGGAGACTAGTTGTGATTGGAGAGCAAGACGTCCTTGGCTTCGTTGATCCGCGCCGCCAGGAAAGACGTGCCGCCGATATCGGGGTGCAGGCGTTGCATCAGGCGGCGGTGCGCCTTGCGGACATCCGCCGCGGCGGCCCCCGCTTCAAGACCAAGGACCTTGTAGGCCTCCTCCTTAGTCATGGCGCCCGGACCTGGCGCAATACCCAGCCCTTCGCCACTGTGCGCCTCAGCGTTTTTGCGCCAGACGGGAAATCTGCCGTCAAGATACGTCTCTAGCAGTTGCCGGCTCTCCGGGTCACCGGAGAGTTCGCGAAACAGCTGCAGCAATTCGGCTTTGCCCATCGCACCAAGCATCTTGCCTTCATGGCGGCCTGCCAGGACAAGGCCTTCAAGGCCTCCTGTATCGTGATCGAGGTCCATTTCCAGCGCCGCTGTGCGTACGGTCGAGCGTCTCCGCGCCGGCATCACGGCTCGCCGGTTCAGCCGCATCGAGCCGTACCAGGCGATCGCTGCGAGCAGGATGATGCCGCCGAGACCGCCGCGCCCGACCAGCAGCACGGCGCCCCCGACCAACGCCAGCAAAACCGGCCCAACCTTCCTCATGTCGCCTGCAAGCCTGCTCGGGTCGGCCCGCACGAAAGCCGTTGCCAGGCCCATCAGCACCAGCAGCAATGCGACGACAGCGATGATCGCGCCTACCATATTCCACTGCCCCGTGAATGCCTGGCGATCGGCCGGTTTTCCAGACTATTCCTGAACACGAGCATGCCGCCACCGGGTGTTATTTCTGCGCCGCAATCATGACCTTGCGCGACACATGGTCCGCATCCCACCACGCCGCGGCGCGATGTGGTCGGCGCGAGTGCGTCAGATATCGAAACCGGATGGTTCCTATCGCTCATGATTTTCAAGATGTGGCGTTGTCGCGACGCTTGCAAGTCCAACGGACAGCAACATTGAGGGCCAGCAACCGCAGTCCGCCTATACGGGCCGACCATGCCGCCAGATTGCCCCGGAGCAAGCCAACTGGCTGCTCGGAGCAAGCCAATGGGCTGCTCGGAGCAAGCCGATAGTGATTTAGAGCAGGCCGAGATCGGCGAGCTCGCGCCGGAGTTTCGGCGGCATTTCGACCTGCCCCGGCTTGCCCTTGCCGAGATCGGCGGGTGCATCCGATGGCTTTAGATAGCGCCAGCCCTGAAAGGCGCGGCGCGGCTGCCAGTCGGTGCGCACCACTTGCGGATCCAGCATCAGATGGCAGCGGCCGATGCCCTCGTCATCGGTGAATGGCCGGATCTCGGTGATCAACTGCCGGCATTGCACACTTCCCTTGATCACCCAGTAGAGCGAGCCACCGTCGGTAACCTCATCGGCGCGCGTCGGCACCATGCGGGTGGTGTGCCAATGCTCGGCCGGTTCGCCGGCACGGCGCCGCTCGTCGAGGCGGAACGCGATCCATTCTTCGAGATCCTCGACGCTGTCGCAGCCGACGCAGAGCTTTAGGAGGTTGAGAGCCATTGCCCAAGATTTAATCCGTCGCACGGATGCGTCAACGGCCTGAGCAAGTTCTCCACAGTGCCAGCGGGCTGAAGCTGTGCCTGACGCTCCTGCCTATGGCCAGGATGGGAGTGAGTGTCATAGGCGCGCGGAGCTATTCAGCAGGGACGGATTGGGTCGCGTCTGTCACCAGTCGGATGAGGCCAAGCGTTTTCAGCCGATACTCCATCGCTAGCCGGGAAACATCAAAACGCAATGCTAAGTCGTGGATTGTCGTCACGCCTTCATTCAAAAGCCGTTCGATCGTAACCTTCGGCATGAGAAGGCTGGACGCAAACTGGTTGGCCTGAACCTCATGCTTGTAGTCGAGGGGGCGCTCTGGATTGCGGTTGGCCGCTTCGTCAAAAAGACGGTCCAGGTGCTTGTGCTTCTTGAGGAGATCTCGGTGCATCATGAAATGGCCGAGTTCGTGAGCGGCAGTGAAGCGCTTACGTTGTGGTCCGTCGTTGATGTTGACAGCAATCGTGCAATGCCACCCGTCATACTCGATGTAACCGGACTCGCCTGGCGGCATGTCGCGTTCAACGTAAGTAAGCCCGATCTCGCCGATTATGGCCTTTACATTCACCGGCGCCACTAGCGCGTATTTTTGAACGATCGCGTTAACATTTCCGTAATTGATCATGGCTCGTCTCCGTCGAGACTGTTCACAATAGCTTGAGCATCGTCAGTGACCCTACTTGTAGTTCCAAGAGAGTTTTTCAACGCCAACTGGTCTGCCATCTCGCGGCTTACCATTGCGGGCAGTTCCGATCTTACCAGATTCTCCGCGGTTTTGCGTGCAATTTCGCCGGACAACGAGTGGAGTGACTGATAGCCCCAAACGGCCAGCATAGCGATGAAAATGCCAAGCGCCGTCAGAAGCACACCCAAGGCGGCAAGGACGATCGTTACGACCTCAACCGACGTAAACCCCGACACTACATAATAGCCGCGCCCGATGAACAGGTACGCCAGACAAAAGAACATCGCGATGTTCATAACGAACATGATACCAAATATGAATCGGCGAGCGCCTCGCATACTTACCCCTCCCAGGCCATAAATCGGTGATGACACAGCGCGCTCTACCGAAAACATGCACCGCGAGGTGGTATATCATCAAAAGCAGATGCTGATGCCGAAGTTTGATCTAAGTTGCGGCGCCCAATGTGCGCCAGCCCTCAACACTCCACCACATTTACCGCCAGTCCGCCGAGGCTGGTCTCCTTGTACTTCTCGTTCATGTCGAGGCCGGTCTGGCGCATCGTCTCGATCGCCGCATCCAGCGGCACGAAATGGGTGCCGTCACCTTTGATGGCAAGCGAGGCGGCCGTCACCGCCTTGACCGCGCCCAGCGCGTTGCGCTCGATGCAAGGCACCTGCACCAGCCCGCCGACCGGATCGCAGGTCATGCCCAGATGGTGCTCCAGCGCGATCTCGGCGGCGTTCTCGACCTGTTCGGGCGTGCCGCCCATGACGGCGCACAGGCCGGCCGCTGCCATGGCCGAAGCCGAGCCGACTTCGCCCTGGCAGCCGACCTCGGCGCCGGAGATGGACGCATTGGACTTGATGATGCCGCCGACGGCGGCTGCCGTGAGCAGGAAATCGCGAATGCTGGGCTGGTCGGCCTCGGGATGGAAATGCAGCCAGTAGCGCAGCACCGCCGGCAAGGTGCCGGCCGCGCCGTTGGTCGGCGCGGTGACGACGCGCCCGCCGGCCGCATTCTCCTCGTTGACGGCCATGGCATAGATCGACAGCCAGTCATTGGCGAGCAGCGGATTGGGCCGGTTCTGCTGCCACTGCTCCTGCAGCTTGTCGTGCAATTGCCTGGCCCGGCGGCGCACCTTCAGCCCGCCCGGCATGATGCCGTCCTGCGACAGGCCGCGCTCGATGCAACTCTTCATGGCACCCCAGATGGCGTCGAGGCCGGCGTCGAGCTCATCGCGCGACATTTGTGTTTCCTCGTTGACCCGCTTCATCTCGGCAATGGAAAGGCCGCTCTTGCCAGCCATCTTCAGCATCTCGAGGGCGTTCTTGAAGGGATAAGGGACTTTTTTGCCTTCGGTCGTCACCGAACCCTTGGCTTTCATGCGCTGCAGCTCTTCTTCCGAAACCACGAAGCCGCCGCCGATCGAATAATAGATGCGCTTGAGCAGCAGGCGGTCGCCGGCATCATAGGCATAAAACGCCATGCCGTTGGCGTGGCCGGTGAGCGGCGTCTTGCGGTCGAGCACCAGGTCGCCGGCCGTATCGAAACGGTAGGAGGGGTGGCCGGGCGGTGAAACCAGCTTGTCGGCGGTGATACGAGCGACAATGCCGTCCGCCTGGTCAGGGTCGACCGTCTGCGGCGTCTGCCCGGCAAGGCCGAGAATGACGGCACGGTCACTGCCATGGCCGATGCCGGTATAGGCGAGCGAGCCGTGCAGGCTGGCGCCGATGCGAGCAACCTTGGCGCCGGCCGGACGCGGCCAGTCGTCTCCGGCGATCTCGTCGAGGAAACGGCGGGCGGCCGTCATCGGTCCCATCGTGTGCGAACTCGATGGTCCGATGCCGATCTTGAACAGGTCGAAAACCGAAAGGAACACGCGCCACAATCTCCCGAAGCCGCTCTGGGACTACATATAGGAACTCCTGCGATGTTTCCGCTGTTTTGAACGGCGCGGCGCAGCGCCTGCCGACCTTGTTTGCTCCGGCAGCGACATATCCGTCGCTGCCGCGGACGATCGAAGCAATCGCACTGGATGTGATAGGATTCGCCAATGGGCGATTCCCTCGATCTTTCGACAGCCGATCTCGCGGCGTTGGCGTTCTTCCTCATTGCGTGGGTTTTGCATACGCTCGCCTCGGACGGTGTGCTGGTCAGCCGCATGTCCCTGACAACGGCGATGAATGCGCAGCGGCAAGCCTGGATGCACCGGATGGCCGAGCGTGAGATCCGCATCGTCGACACAGCCATCATGGGTGGCCTGCAGCAAGGCACCGCCTTCTTCGCCTCCAGCTCCCTGATCGCGCTTGGCGGCTGCTTTGCCTTGCTCGGTGCCTCCGACCGCGTCCTCGAGGTGTTGAGCACCCTGCCTCTGGGCGGCGCCCCGTCGCGCCCGGCTTTTCAGATCAAGGTGCTGGGACTGGTGCTGATCCTGGCGTTTTCGTTCTTCAAGTTCGGCTGGGCCTACCGTCTGTTCAACTATTGCTCGATCCTGATCGGTGCTGTGCCGATCCCACATGGCGAAGCCTCGCGCAACCCGGTCACCGAAACGGCGGTGTGGAGGGCGGCGCAGATGAACATGCTGGCAGGCAAGCATTTCAACTCCGGCCTGCGCGGCGTGTTCTTTTCGATCGGCTATCTCGGCTGGTTCGTCGATCCGGTGGTGTTCGTGCTGTCGACGCTTCTGCTCCTGGCCGTTCTGGTGCGGCGCCAGTTCTTCTCGGCGGCGCGCCGCGCCGTGATCGGTCAGCCGCCAGGTGCGGAAAAAGGCCGATCGATGCGGCCGGACAGCCAATAGGCGAACAGCCCTATCCATTCGCGGATCGCCATGGTGGCCGCCTGCAGCGCATCGGCCGGATTGTCGCGGAACAGGCCAATGCCTTCGTCTCCCGACGTTCGATAGTCGACCGGCCAGGGGACGGTCGCGAAGCCGGCCTTGTCGAACAGCGCCTTGGCGCGCGGCATATGGTAGGCAGAGGTGACCAGCAGCCAGGTTTCGCCCGGCTTCGGCGCTATCAAGGCCTTGGTGAAGACGGCATTCTCATAGGTGTTGCGCGATTTGCCCTCGAGGATCAGGCGCTCCGGCGTCACGCCAAGCGCGCCAAGCAGGCGCGGCGCGGTGGCGGCATCGCCCTCGCCGTCGAGGAACAATTCGCCATTGCCGCCGGAGACGACCACCTTGGCGTCGGGAAAGCGCCGCGCCAGCACGGCCGTCTCGACCATCCGGTCGCCGCCGCTGTTCAGCTCATAACCGCCGCGCACCAGATTGATGCCGCCCTCGAAGCCGCCGCCGAGCACGACGATGCCATCGACTTTTTGCGGCAGCGGCGGGCGCGGAAAGCGTTCCTCCAGCGGGTTGAGCAGCAATGCGCCGAGCGAGGTCCAGGCCGAAAGCGCCAGAACCAAAAACGCCAGCACGCCGCCGGTGGCTGCCAGCCGCGGGCGGCCGAAAAATGCCGAGACCAGCCCCGCCAGCAGCAGGAAGATCGTCAGGTTGAGCGGCTGGATAAAGAACCAGAAGATTTTCGAAAGATAAAAGAACATCCCTCACCCCTTAGATGAGAAACGATCCTACCACCACTTCTCCGGCTGGAACGTTCCGGCCGCCTGCTCGATGACGGCAGCGGTCTGGAACAGCGTCTCTTCTTCGAACGGCCTGCCGATCAGTTGCAGGCCGAGCGGCAAGCCCTTGGGGTCTAGGCCGGCGGGCACCGCAATGCCCGGCAGGCCCGCCATGTTCACGGTGACGGTGAAGATGTCGTTCAGGTACATCTTCACCGGATCGGAAGCCATGTCCTCGTCTGCAATGCCGAAGGCGGCAGATGGCGTCGCCGGTGTCAGGATGACATCAACGCCGGCGGCAAAGACGTTCTCGAAGTCCCGCTTGATCAGATTGCGCACCTTCTGCGCCTGCAGATAGTAGGCGTCGTAATAGCCCGCCGACAGCACATAGGTGCCGATCATGATCCGGCGCTTGACCTCGCGGCCAAAGCCGGCGGCGCGGGTCTTCTCATACATCTCGACGATGTCCTTGCCCGGCACGCGAAGGCCGTAGCGGACGCCGTCATAGCGCGCAAGGTTGGACGAGGCTTCGGCGGGCGCCACGATGTAATAGGCCGGTAGCGCGTATTTGGTGTGCGGCAAGGAGATGTCGACGATCTCGGCGCCAGCATCCCTG
Organism: Mesorhizobium sp. B2-6-4; assembly: GCF_006441495.1. Taxonomy (NCBI): domain Bacteria; kingdom Pseudomonadati; phylum Pseudomonadota; class Alphaproteobacteria; order Hyphomicrobiales; family Phyllobacteriaceae; genus Mesorhizobium; species Mesorhizobium sp. B2-6-4. Next base: position 128,497 of record NZ_VFUE01000006.1, on the reverse strand, counting down.
AGCCAGGCAATGCCCTTCTGCCAAAGGGCCTCGATCTCCTCCGGCATGCCGTCGACGCGGTATTCCCGGGGAATCCCAACCTTCATGCCCTTGATCGGCTTGCCGATCGCCGCCTCGTAGTCCGGCACCGGCCGGTCCACCGAGGTCGTATCCTTCGGATCGACGGAGGCCATCGATCTGAGCAGGATCGCGGCATCGCGCACGTCGCGCGCGATCGGCCCGGCCTGGTCGAGCGACGAGGCGAAGGCGACGATACCCCAGCGCGAGCAGCGGCCATAGGTCGGCTTGATGCCGACCGTGCCGGTGAACGCGGCCGGCTGGCGGATCGAGCCGCCAGTGTCGGTGGCCGTGGCGCCCGCGCACAGGAAAGCCGAGACGGCGGAGGCCGAGCCGCCCGACGAGCCACCCGGCACCAGCTGCGCATTGTCCAGGGTGCGCGCGGTCCTGGTGCCGCCGGCCGAAACGAAGCCGCCATCGCCCTGATGCGTGGTCGGCATCACCATCGTATCGACGCGCGAACGCCGCCACGGGTTGACCACCGGCCCGTAATAGGACGTCTCGTTGGACGAGCCCATGGCGAACTCGTCCATGTTGAGCTTGCCCAGCATGACCGCCCCGTCAGCCCACAGATTGGAGGTGACGGTCGATTCGTAATGCGGCTTGAAACCGTCGAGCACATGGCTGCAGGCCTGGGTGTGCACGCCCTCGGTGCCGAACAGGTCCTTAATGCCGAGCGGAATGCCTTCCAGCGCACCGCCCTCGCCTTTGACCAGCCTGGCGTCGGAGGCCTTGGCCATGTCGCGCGCCTTGTCGCCGGTCACCACGACGTAGGCGTTGAGCGCCGGATTGGCGCGCTCGATCGCAGCAAGATAGGCGTCGGCGATCTCGGTCGCGGTGATTTCCTTGGCGCGCAGCTTGGCGCGGGCCTGCGAAATCGTCAGTCGGGTCAGGTCGCTCATCAGGCAAGGCTCTTTTCGTAAAACACCGACCACTCGGAATCGGGATAATCCAGCACCGGACCGCAACGCGAGAAGCCGGAACGTTCATAGACAGCCCAGGCGGCAGGATGGCGATCGCCCGTCTCCAGCACCAGACGCTTCAATCCTTCCTCGCGCGCCAGCGCTTCGACACGCTCCACGATCCTGGCGCCGATTTTCTGGCCGCGATGCGTGGGCCGCGTGTACATGCGCTTGACCTCGCCGACGGCGCCGTCATGGCGCTTCAGCGCCCCGCAACCGATTGCAAAACCGTCGTCGCGGACGACGAAGACCGTGGTGTCCGGGCCGGCCATCTGCTCGACGGTCAGGTGATAGCAGTGTTCCGGCGGCGTCAGTTCGAGCAGCGTCTCGTTGAGCTCCGCGACCAAGCCGCGCACATCGTCCTGCAGCGGCGTCTCGATGGCGATTTCGATGGCCATCGGCCTGTTACTCCACGACCTTCGGCACGAGGAAGAAGTTCTCTTCCGTGGCAGGCGCGTTGGCGACGATGTCGGCAGCCTTGTTGCCGTCGGTGACGACGTCCTGGCGCTTCTTCATCCCCATCGGAGTTACCGAAGTCATCGGCTCGACCCCGGAAACATCGACCTCGTTCAGCTGTTCGACGAAGCCCAGTATGGCATTCAGCTCGCCGGTCATGCGTTCGGCATCTTCCTCGCTCACCGCAATGCGGGCGAGACGCGCGACGCGCTTCACTGTCTTGACGTCAACGGACATGTTTGTGCCTCGGGAAAACCAGCCCCGGCCTATAGCGGCGCCGCGCGCGGCGCGCAACATGTGCATGCCCACAATCGGGCAAATGGCCTCACGGCGGGGCCATGCCCTCGCACAGATAGTAGCTGCCGCTGTTGCCGCTCGCCTCGCTCTCGTCTTCGATGGGCCGGACGGAGACGAGATCGATCTGCGTCGGGCTCATCTGCGTCACCGAGAGCACGTCGGGAAAGACGTAGCCCGGCTCCTGGCAAATGGCCGTCACCGCCCAGCTCGGCGAGCGTGTCGCCTTGCTGATCTGCAAGAACTCGCAATTGTATTCGACCCCCTGGAGGCCATGGGCCGACAGCACGATGTTGCCGGCATCGATCAGCGTCTGCAGCGTGTCTTTCCTGGCTTGTGCGCAGAGCTCCTCGGACTTGAGGTAGACCCCTTCGATGAAATCGTCCGCGGCAAACGCCGGCGAGGCAGCAAACAGCATCGAAACGCAAAGAGAGTTTCTCAAGCTCATGTTCTAATTCCGTTTTCAATTTATAGCGTGACCGCCTCGCCGATCCCAGGCACGACGACATTCACGCCCGAACCCTCCATTCCGGCGACGAATTTGTCGGGCGTCTGGTCGAGCAGGCCGAAAGTCGCATAGTGGCATGGCACGGCGACGTCGAACTTGAAATAGCGGCGGCAGGCGAGAGCCGCGACAGCGCCTCCCATGGTAAAGCGGTCGCCAACCGGCACCAGGCCGATCTTCGGCTCGTGCAGCTCGTTGACCAGCGCCATGTCCGAGAAGATGTCGGTATCGCCCATGTGATAGAGCGTCTTGTCGTCCTGGAAATGCAGGACCAGCCCGCACGGATTGCCCATGTAGATGCCGTCGCCATAGGACGAGGAATGCAATGCCTGGACAAAAGTGGTCGTGAACGGGCCGCAGTCCACCGTGCCACCGGTGTTGCCCTGGTTGATATTGTTCTGGTCGACGCCCTGGCCGCCGAGATAGCCGCAGACCTCGGGGTTGGCGACCAGCATCGCTCCGGTCTTCTTGAGGATCTCGAGCGCATCGCCGACATGGTCTCCGTGACCATGCGTCAAAAGCACGTGGGTGACACCCTCGGCTGGGCCTTCCCAACTTTTCTTCCAAAGCGGATTGCCGCTCAGGAACGGGTCCATCAGGATGCTTGCGCCCGCCACCTCGATCTTGAAGGCGGATTGTCCGTACCAAGTGAGTTTCATCAGCGAGTTCCTCGATTTTTGTTCCGTCGGAGGATAGAACGGCGTCAGCTCAAGAGCAAAGTGTTACGGCGTCCTCGCGTCTTCAAAACGCCGCGACGGCGCTGTCGGGTCAAAGGAAAACCGTTGGCTATCATTACCATCGAGGAATTGCCGGCACGGCTGGCCGGCGGCAGGACGCTTGCCGGGCTCGATCTCGGCGACAAGACCATCGGCGTCGCCGTTTCGGACCGTGGCTTTTCCTTCGCGCATCCGCGCCCGGTCATCATCCGACGGAAATTCTCGCTCGACGCGGCCGTGCTGCTGGATCTGCTGCAAAAGGAGAATGCCGGCGCGGTGGTGATTGGACTGCCGGTCAACATGGACGGCTCGGAAGGTCCGCGCGCGCAGAAATCGCGCGCCTTCGTACGCAACATGGCCGCCTTGAGCGACCTTCCCTTCCTGCCATGGGACGAGAGGCTGTCGACGGTAGCCGCCGAACGGACGCTGATCGAGATGGATTTTTCGCGCGCCAAGCGCGCCGGCAAGATCGATTCGGCCGCAGCCGCCTTTATTCTGCAGGGAGTTTTGGACCGGCTTCGCTCGCTCGGTGCAGCCGCTCGAACTGCACCGGAACCGCCGCCCGCCCCCTGATCCCGCCGATGATTTCACGCCGGCGGCGAAACGCCCAGATCGCCAGCAGCAGCAGGCCGTCGAATATGCAGGCTCTTCCCACCATGCCGGGAATGATTGTCGGGTCGATGCCGAGCATCTGGCCGTAGAGTTGGAAGACGAAATCATGCAACTGCCGGCTCAGCATCACGTAGCCGAAATTCATGTCGTTGAGCGACAGGTAGAACCAGCCCCAGAAAAGCGCCATCGGAGCCGCCCACAATGCGAAGATGTAACGCATCAGCGGCCTCCCTTCCGGGTCGGCTGGGGTCGGCCCGATATCAGCGAAAGCAGCGAATTGTGGGCTGCGGCCCTGGCCATGCTGTGCGCCGTGGCGTGGATTTCAACCTCATCCGATGCGGCCAGGGTGCGGCGCTCGGCAAGCATGGCGACATAGGAGGCCAGAAGTGCGGCCAATTGCACGGCGACGACCAGGAACAGCCCGTTGATGCCTTGCGCCGCGCCTCCGACCAGGATCAGCGACAGCACGCCGGAAGCGCTGATGAAGGCGATGCGGGCAACGCTGTCGGCGCCCGGATTGCTGGCATTGTTGATCAGCGCCTCGACAAAAGCCCAGAAGAACAGCACCGCCACGACAAGCAGGGCCGTTGCCAGAGGCGCAACCACGACGACATTTTCGAGATCGACGAAGCGGGCGCTCTCGATCGTCACGCCCAGCACCCCAAGCGCCCCGGCCACGCCGCGGTTTCCATCGATGCAGATGATCGCCAGCAGGGCGAAAACGATCGTCCAGTGCAAGGCGAGAAAAGAGGTCAATACCTGTCGCATCGTGATTCCTGCTTCGACAGGAATGACAGTGGGCTTTGCCGCCAGCCCTCGCAACGGAAACCATTTGTTAAGGTTAACGGCGCGGGGGAATGACCAAGGCGTGGTCCATGGCTGCTGCTCAGGTGGTTGGCGGATAGAGCGTGTCGATGATCATGCGCGCATCATGGCGCGAATCGAGCATGCCGTAGGTGTTGCGCCACTGGCCCGCCAGCCGCGTCTCGACGAAGGCATCGGCGATCCGCCCCGCCCCCAACCGGCGCAATTCCGCCGCCGCCGCCGACAGCGCCAGTTGCTCCGTCAGCAGGCGGGCCGAGCCTTCGTCGGTCGCGGCGACCTGCATCGCCGCCTTCAGCACACCGATGGTGCCGCGTCCGCCCGCGCCCAGGTCGCGATCGATGCCGGCAAGCACCTCCTCGAACAGGCCCGGCGCGCGGCCAAGCACGCGCAGCACATCCAGCGCCATGACATTGCCCGACCCTTCCCAGATAGCGTTGACCGGAGCTTCGCGATAGTATCGGGCGAGCGGCGCCTCCTCGACATAGCCGTTGCCGCCGAGGCATTCCATCGCCTCGTAGAGCAGCGGCGGCGCAATTTTGCAGACCCAATATTTGACGACCGGCGTCATGGCACGGGCAAAGGCCGCCTCGCCGCGATCGCTCGCCGCCTCGTCGAAGGAACGCGCCAGACGGAACGACAGCGCCGTGGCAGCGGCGACGTCGAGCGCCATGTCCGCCAGCACGCGCTGCATCAGCGGCTGCTCGATCAGGTTGGTGCCGAACACCTGGCGATGGCGGGCGTGATGAACGGCTTCGGCCAGACCCGCCCGCATGATCGCCGAAGACGCCACGGCGCAGTCGAGCCGGGTCAAAGTCACCATGTCCATGATCGTCTTCACGCCGGCGCCCGGCTCGCCGACCATCTCGCCGATCGCGTTGACGAACTCCACCTCGGAAGACGCATTCGACCGGTTGCCGAGCTTGTCCTTCAGGCGCTGGAAACGGAAGCCGTTGCCCGAGCCGTCGCCAAGGACGCGCGGCACGAGGAAGCACGACAATCCCTCCGGCGCCTGCGCCAGCACAAGGAAGGCATCCGACATCGGCGCCGACATGAACCATTTATGGCCGGTCAGGCGATAGAAGCCGCTGCCGACGCGCTCGGCCTTCGTCACATTGGCGCGCACATCCGTGCCGCCCTGTTTCTCGGTCATGCCCATGCCAAGCGTAAGCCCGGTCTTCTCGACCGGCGGCTTTTGGCTCTGGTCATATTTGCGCGTCGTCACGCGCGGCGCCCACTCGCGGAACAGTTTCGGGCTCGCCATCAGCGCCGCCAGCGAAGCGCTGGTCATGGTGATGGGACACAGATGTCCGGTCTCGAGTTCGGCCGTCAGGTAGAACCGGGCCGTGCGCACCTGATGGCGGCGGCCGATCTCGGCATCGCCGTTCTCCCAGACCGAGGAGTGCAGCCCGTTGGCTACGGAACGGCGCATCAAAGCGTGATAGGCGGGGTGAAACTCGACCAGATCGATGCGCCGGCCCTGGCGATCATGCGTCCTGAGCCTCGGCGATTCGACATTGGCGAGGCGGGCCAGTTCCTGGGCCTCCTGCGTCAGCACGAAGCGGCCGAGCCCGTCGAGATCCTTGCGCACCGGATCGGAAAAGCGCTCGGCAAGCTGGATCAGCAACGGATCGCCCCGCCAGGCGTTGCCGCCTGTCAGCGGCGGCGGCTGGTTCGTCACGTCGTCGGTCACGCTTCATCCTTACTGCCAGGCGGCTACGAATCCGGAGCCATCGGCTAGATATAGCCCATGGCGCGCGACGAAAATACCGGGGAGAACAGCCGCAATCCAAAGCTGGCGCTTGCAGCCATGGAACGTCCACCCTATAGCAGCCCCTTGAGATGACCGACGCTTCGTCCCTGCCACTCTATCCCCACCGCCATCTTCTGGGCATCCGCGATCTTTCCCCCGCCGACATCGAGCTTCTGCTCGACAGGGCGGACCGGGCTGTCGCGATCTCGCGGCAATCCGAGAAGAAAACCTCGACACTGCGCGGCCGCACCCAGATCAACCTGTTCTACGAGGCTTCCACGCGGACGCAGTCGTCGTTCGAGCTAGCCGGAAAGCGTCTCGGCGCCGACGTCATGAACATGTCGGTGGCGAGTTCCTCGGTGAAGAAGGGCGAGACGCTCATCGACACGGCCATGACGCTGAACGCCATGCGGCCCGACATATTGATCATCCGCCACCAGTCGGCGGGTGCGGCCGCCCTTCTGGCCCAGAAGGTCGGCTGCTCCGTGGTCAATGCCGGCGACGGCGCGCATGAGCACCCGACACAGGCACTGCTCGACGCGCTGACCATCCGCCGCGCCAAGGGTCCCCTGTCGAAACTGATCGTGGCGATCTGCGGCGACATCCTGCATTCGCGTGTCGCCCGTTCCAACATCATGCTGCTCAACGCGCTCGGCGCGCAGGTGCGCGTCGTCGCGCCCTCGACATTGCTTCCCTCGGGAATCGACAGGATGGGCGTGATCGTCACCGGCTCAATGGCCGAGGGCCTGAAAGATGCCGACGTGGTGATGATGCTGCGCCTGCAGCGCGAGCGAATGGAAGGCGCCTTCGTGCCTTCGGTGCGCGAATATTTCCGCTATTTCGGCCTTGACGCCGAGAAGCTGAAAGCGGCCAAGGACGACGCTCTGGTAATGCATCCGGGACCGATGAACCGTGGCGTCGAGATCGCCTCGGAGATCGCGGATGGGCCGCAGAGCGTCATCCAGGAACAGGTCGAGATGGGCGTTGCCGTGCGCATGGCGGTGATGGAAGCGCTGCTCGATCCGCGCCGCAACCATGAGGGCCGCGGCGCATGACCATCACGGTGTTCGAGCGCGCCCGCATCATCGACCCCTCGCGCGGCGTAGACGAGACCGGGACGGTCATCGTCGACGGGAAGAAGATAGCCGCCGCCGGCAAGGCTGCGCTGAACCAGGGGGCGCCCGAGGGCGCCACCATCGTCGACTGCGCCGGCAAGGCGGTGATTCCCGGCCTGATCGACGGCCGCGTCTTCATCGGCGAACCGGGCGGCGAACATCGCGAAACGATCGCGTCGGCAAGTGTCGCCGCGGCTGCCGGCGGCGTCACCTCGATCGTCATGATGCCTGATACCGATCCGGTCATCGACAATGTGGCCCTGGTCGAATTCGTGCTGCGCACCGCCAAGGACACGGCCATCGTGAATATTTTCCCGGCCGCCGCCATCACCAAGGGCCTCGACGGCCGCGAGATGACCGAATTCGGCCTGCTGCGAGAGGCCGGGGCTGCCGCCTTCACCGACGGCCGCCACACCATATCCAGCGCGCTGGTGATGCGCCGGGCGCTGACCTATGCCCGCGATTTCGGCGCAACCATCGTGCACGAAACCCAGGATGCCGACCTCGCGTCGTCGGGCGTGATGAACGAGGGACTCTACGCCAGCTGGCTAGGACTTTCCGGCATTCCGCGTGAAGCCGAAACCATCCCGCTGGAGCGCGACCTTGCCTTGGCGCGCCTGACGCGCGGCTCCTACCACGCGGCAAAGATATCGACGGCGATGGCGGCGGCATCGGTGGCGCGCGCGAAGGCCGACGGCGCGACCGTCACATCGGGCGTATCGATCCACAATCTGTCACTCAATGAAAACGACGTCGGCGAATATCGCACCTTCTTCCGGTTGACCCCGCCGCTGCGCGCCGAGGAAGACCGCCTGGCGATGATCGAAGCGATCAGGGACGGCACGATCGACATCATCGTCTCCTCGCACGATCCGCAGGACGTCGACACCAAGCGCCTGCCCTTCGCCGACGCGGCCGCCGGCGCCATCGGGCTCGAAACGTTGCTGGGCGCCGCCTTGCGGCTCTACCACAATGGCGACGTGCCGCTGCCGCGGCTGATCGAGACCTTGTCCACGGCGCCGGCACGGCTGTTCGGCCTGCCTGGCGGCACGCTCAAGCCCGGCGCTCTCGCGGACCTTGCGCTTGTCGATCTGGATGAACCCTGGATCGTCAGCGAAAGCGGCATCCGCTCGCGCTCGAAGAACACCTGTTTCGAAGGCGCGCGCCTGCAAGGCAAGGTCTTGCAAACGCTGGTGGCGGGCCGCACAGTGTTCTCGGTCTGAGCGGGCGGCGGCGCATCGCGCCGGATTCAGCCCGTCAGGGGGAAATGCGGGGGGAACAATGACTTACAACCTGATCCCGGCGCTGGTGCTCGGCTATTTCTTGGGCTCGATTCCGTTCGGGCTTCTGCTGACCCGTGCGGCAGGGCTTGGCGACGTGCGCCAGATCGGCTCCGGCAACATCGGCGCGACAAATGTGCTACGCACAGGCAACAAGGGCCTTGCCGCGGCCACGCTGCTGCTCGACGCGCTGAAGGGCACGGCCGCGGTGCTGATCGCGGGCCATTTCGCGCCCGAACTCGGCGCTTGGGCCGGCCTTGGCGCCTTCCTCGGCCATCTCTTCCCGATCTGGCTCGGATTCAAGGGAGGCAAGGGCGTGGCCACCTATCTCGGTGTGCTGATCGGCCTTGCCTGGCAGGTGGCGCTGATCTTCGCCATCGTCTGGCTGGCCATGGCATTCCTGTTCCGCTACTCCTCGCTTGCAGCGCTGACGGCCGCGGTCGCCGTGCCGATCGCCCTCTATTTCCTGAGCACACCGCAGATTGCCGCATTGTTCGTCGTGATGAGCCTGATCGTCTTCATCAAGCACCGGGCCAACATTTCACGCCTGCTTGCCGGCATCGAGGGCAAAATCGGGGCGAAGGAGTGAGCAAGCCGCTCGCCGGACCGCGCCTCAGCGACCGGCAGCGGTTGAGCTGGCTGCGGCTGATCCGCAGCCAGAATGTAGGTCCCGCCTCCTTTCGCGACCTGATCAACCGGTTCGGTTCGGCCGAGGTCGCGCTGGAAATGCTGCCGGAGCTGATGATTTCGGGCGGCGCCAGCAGGATCGCCCGCATTCCCTCGATCGCCGAGGCTGAAGCGGAACTGGAGGCCGCACGGCGGGCAGGCGCCCGTTTTGTCGGTATCGGCGAGCCGGACTATCCCGCCCTGTTGAAAAACATGGACCATCCGCCGCCGCTGCTGGCGGTGAAAGGCGAAGGCGCGGTGTTCCGGCTGCCCGCGGTAGCTATCGTCGGCGCCCGCAACGCCTCGCTCGCCGGCATCAAGATGGCGCGCATGCTGGCGACCGACCTTGGCCGCGACGGTTACGCCATCATCTCCGGCCTCGCGCGCGGCATCGACACTTCAGCACATCAGGGCAGCCTCTCGACCGGCACGATCGGCGTGCTGGCCGGAGGCCTCGATCTGCCCTACCCGCCTGAGAATGCCGGCCTATGCGACGAGATCGTCGAGCGCGGCGGCGCCATCATTTCGGAGATGCCGTTCGGCTGGCAGCCGCGTGCCCAGGATTTTCCGCGCCGCAACCGCCTCGTCGCGGGCGCGGCAGTCGGTCTGGTGGTGGTCGAGGCGGCGCAGCGTTCCGGGTCCCTGATCAGCGCCAGGCTCGCGGGCGAAATGGGCCGGCTGGTCTTCGCCGTACCCGGCTCGCCGCTTGATCCACGCGCCGCCGGCACCAATGGCCTGCTCAAGGACGGTGCCACCTTGGTCACCGAAGCCGCCGACATTCACAGGGCAATCGCGCCGCTGACCGGTTTGCGGGCCCCCGAACTGCCGCCCTTTGAAGATCCCCCCGATTTCTCGGCCACGCCGCCACCCGGCGAAAACGACCGCGCCAGGGTGACCGAAGCGCTCGGCCCGACGCCGGTGGCGATCGACGAGATCATCCGCCACACCGGCCTGCATCCGGCGCAGGTGTTCATGGTGCTCCTGGAGCTCGACCTCGCCGGCCGGCTCGAACGGCATGCCGGCGGCAATGTCTCGCTGGTCTTCGCGGAAGGCTGACAGCCTCCGTCAGTGGTGATCGCGCTTCTTCTGTTCGGTCTCGGTATAGTCGGGCGTGTTTGCGCCGAACAGGTCCCTCTCGACGGCCTTTCGCCAGACGGCATCGGCGTCTTCAGGACGCGAGGGATCGAAAGTTGTCTCGGTGTCCTGCATGCGCCGGCGCGAACGCCGCCGGAGCCACGCGGGCATGATCTCGTGGATGAGGCTGGTGAATTGGATCATTGATCAACTCCTGAAACCCGTTCTTCAAAGGCGCAAAATGCGTTTTGCGGCCTCAACTCTGCCGGACAGTGGGCTGGGCCGCCTCCTCAAACCGGCCAGTGCCCGATTGGTCGTGACATAGGGATTCAAGCCAGGCCAGGGTCTCGCCGACATCGGCCAGCGCGTGGCGCGCCACGGTTTTCCCTTGCGGTTTGATGCGGACCGAAATGCCATCCATTTCATTGACGGCTTCGAAGCCGTTCTCATCCGACGTGTCGTCTCCGAGGAATACGGGAATCCGCCCCCGGAAAGCCGGCAACTCGCAGAAACGCCTGATTGCCGCTCCCTTGGCCGCCTCGAGCGGCATCAGTTCCACCCCGGCATTGCCGGCAAGCACCCGATATCCCCGCGGAAGCCGCTCCAGTGCCTGTTCGACCAGTTGCGTCGCCCGTTGCAGCAACTGCGGCGCCGCACGCGTATGAATGGCCAGGATCGGGCCCTTGCGCTCGATATAGACATCCACATTGTCCAGTTCCGCCTCGATTTCCTCGGCAAGCGCGGCAATGTCGGCGGGCTCGTCGGCCGCCTCGACGGGCCCGTCACGGACAAGCCGGTGCTCCAGGCCGTATAGACCCGCAGCCGGCAGGCGCAACGGCTGGAAGAGCTGGTCGACGGCGGAAACGGATCTTCCTGTAATGAAAGCCAGAGCGCCAGCCAGACGCCCGTCCAGCCTTGTCAGCATGCTTCGCAACGCATCGCCGACGACCACGGCGTCGGGATGCGCGGCATGTTCCAGAAGCGTACCGTCAATGTCCAGGAAGAGTGCCCATCGGCCTTGCGGGACGGTCGGCACGGACAGATTTGCCGATCCCGACATCACAGCGCCGCGACCCGTTTGCGATCAAGCAGCGATATCACATTGGCCGCGGCAACAGAGCCCGGCCCGGCGGGGTCGATCGCGATTCGCTTGCGCAAGCGGGCGGCGTCGAGAAGCATGCTGCCCGCCCAGCGATAGACATTGTTGTCGCGGACGATCTCGCGCATGCGCTGCATGCGCTGGCGCTGCTCGGCGGGCACCATGGTCAATGCCTGCAGCAACGCCTCGGCCATCATCGTCGCGTCGTAAGGATTGACGATCAGCGCCTCGAGAAGCTCCTTGGAAGCGCCGGCAAACATGCTGAGCATCAGCACGCCCTGCTCGTCGTCGCGTGCGGCGACAAATTCCTTGGCGACCAGGTTCATTCCGTCGTGCAGGCTGGTCACCATGCAGACATCGGCGGCTCGGTAGATTTCGTAGACCTGCTCCTGGGAATGGTGTTCAGCCACCATCAAGACAGGCGTGTAGCCGTCCCGGCCATAACGCTCGTTGAGCTCCGCCGCGCAACGCAGGCATTCCTCGTGCAGTTGCTGGTAGGCCGGCAAGGTTCCACGGCTTGGCGCCGCGATCTGCAGGAAAGCCACCTTGCCGATCCACTCCGGGTGTTGCTTGAACAGTTCGTCCAATGCGTGAAACCGGTCAAGAATGCCTTTCGTATAATCGAGGCGCTCGACGCCGACACAGAGGCTGACATTGTCCGCCAGCCCGAATTTTTCGCGAATTCGCGCGCGGCACTGCGCGATAGCGGGCAATTTCCCGAGTTGAGCCGGCGGCCACTCTATCGAGATCGGATAGGCGTGGACCAGGCTCGTCTGGCCGCCATAGGAGATGGCCGAATCCTCGCGCTCGATCCTGCTTTCCAGGAAGCGGTCGACGCTCTCGATGAAGTTGTTGCAGTGGAACTGCGTATGAAAGCCGATGATCGAGCTCCCCAGCAGGCCGTCCAGGATTTTTTCCCGCCAGGGGCAGATGCTGAAGACTTCCGAATTCGGCCACGGAATGTGCCAGAAGGTGATGACGATCGCATCGGGCAGGCGTTCCCGGATCATTCGCGGCAGCAGCGCGAAATGATAATCCTGGACGAGGACGATCGGGCGTTCGTTCCGGGCTTCGGCAACGACGGTATCGGCGAATTTGCGATTGACGGCTTCGTATGTTTCCCAGTCGGACGTGCGGAAGACGGGCCGTGTAAAGGCTATGTGGCACAGCGGCCAGAGACCCTCATTGGCAAAACCCAGATAATAGCCTTGCTGTTCCTCTTCGGTCAGCCAGACACGGCGCAACGTGTAGGACGGGTTCTCAGGTGGGACCTCGATGCGGTCGTTCTGGTCGACGACGAGATGATCCGCCGAGCCGCCGCCATAGGCTATCCAGGTTCCCGCGCAGGCACGGGTGATCGGCTCCAGCGCCGAGACAAGTCCACTGGCCGGCACAACCAGGTCGACATTGTCATCCCTGAGATTGTGAATGTAGGGCTCGCGGTTGGAGACGACGATCACTTGCGCATCCGGCAGTTCCTTCGCCAGGATTTCGCGCAGTGTCGAGGGCGACCAGTTGACGAGCGCCGCGTCGGCGGAATGGCCATTCTTTTCGAACTCCCGCAATACGACACGAGCCGGTGGAGGCTCGACATTCGCCGGTTCCGGCGGGGTCCGGCGGGATCGCAGCGCGGAAATCACCAAGGCAACAAGGGAAACGCAGAGGCTGGCAAGAATGACGAACCATAGAGCGGAGGCAGAGTGGAGGAAGTCAAAATTGTTGTCTGGCATCGATGTGAATTGCTCCGGCCTAGGTCGCGCCTCTCCGCGGGGGAGATGGTGCAACGCACGTCGCCGATGATGGTTCCGGTTTTTAGCTGCGCACGATCAAAGGCGCCAACCCTTCATGGCGGTCGGCCAGGAACGCGCCCACACGGTCTCCTACCCGCTGGAACGTCAGGTCGACTGCCGTGCCCGCCACCGCGAGATGGCGGATCACCAGGCTGTCGATGCCGATTGGCAGGCGCGGCCTTGTGACATGGATTTCGCCGGCCCAGCCGTCGATATGGAGGCCCAGACAGGCCTGCATCAGCATGAAGGCGGAACCTGCCGACCAGGCCTGCGGCAGGCAAGCGACCGGATACGCGATCGGCGCCTCGCCCGGTGCGCGGGTGAAGCCGCAGAAGAGTTCGGGCAGGCGCATGTTGAAATGGACGGCGGATTCGAACGTCCCGCTCATCAGCCGCACCACATTGTCGCGAATGCCGTACCGCGCAAGGCCTGCCGCGCATATCGCCGTGTCGTGCGGCCAGATGGAGCCATTGTGATACGACATGGGATTGAAGAATATTGCGTCGTCGGCGAGCGTCCTCAATCCCCAGCCGGAGTGAAAAGAAGCCGACAGCAACTGATCGGCGACGATCCGCGCCCGATCAGGATTCGGAAGTCCGACATAGAGCAGATGTCCGGCATTGGATGTGCGCACCTCGCATGGCCGGCCGTCGCCATCGAGCGCCAGCGCGTAATAACCCAGCTCTTCGATCCAGAAATGACTTTCAACCCGCCGGCGGATCTCTTCGGCCCGCCTTTCCCAGCCTTCCGCCTTTTCTGTCTCGCCTCGCCGGCGAGCCAGTCTCGCCAGCCCCTGGAACGCCGCGAAGACGTAGCCCTGCACCTCGACCAGCGCGATCGGCCCCTTCGGGATACGACCGTCTGCATGAAAGACCGAATCAAAGCTGTCCTTCCATCCCTGGTTGGCGAGGCCTGACTCCGCCGCACGCCGGTAGGTGACGAATCCGGTCGAAGCGCTTGCCGCCTCGATCCATTCGGCGGCTGCACATAGCGACTGCCACAGGCCGTCGATAAAGACCATGTCGCCGGTGCGGTCCGCGTAAGCGCAGGCGAGATGAACGTAGAGCGGGGTGGTGTCGACCCCGCCATAGTAGCGGCCGAACGGCAACTCGCTCAGCGCCGTCATTTCACCCTTGCGCGTTTCATGCATGATCTTGCCGGGCTGAGAGTCGCTGAAGGGCGAGGTTTCGGTCGCCTGATGTTGCGCGAGAAAGGCAAGCACGCCGCGCGCCAAGCCGGGATTGAGCCAGAGCATCTGCAACGCCGAGATCACGCCGTCTCTGCCGAAGGCCGTCGAGAACCACGGAATGCCGGCATAGGGATAAGGGCCGGTCGCAAGTTCGGTGGTGAGCAGCGCCACATCGGCACGGGCGCGCTCCATCCAGTCGTTGAACACCCTGCCCGAACTGTGCAGCGTCGCGCCATGGCGGCGCTTGGCGCGCATGCCGAAACGCGCGCGCGCCGCCGCGGCGCGAAACCGGTCGCGGTCGGGCACATCGGCCATCTCGCTGCCGACCTCGACATACAGTGTCTTGCGGCTGCGTTTGGTGACTGCAATGAAGAAATCCGCCCGGTCGGAGGTCAATTCGTCCGGTTTCTGCGAAAACGATATCGTCGACGTACGCACCACCTTGTCCAGGCCTTCATAGCGAAGCAGAACCGAGTTCTGGTCCATCTCGGCGGTATGGGCGGTGCCTCGTTTGGCGCGTGTCGAGCCACGAACTTCGAACATGTCGCGGAAATCGGCGGCGAAGCGCAGCGAAAGCAGGACGGTCGAATGTTCCTGGCTGTAGTTGGAAAGGGTCAGGCGCTCATACAGGCGGTCCTCCCACAGCAGCCTGACACGCTCGATGTGGATCGCTCCTTGCGGGATGGGACGGCCGCCGGCACTCTCTATAGGCAGATTGGTCAGGTTGGAGGTGAACAGGACATTGTCCTGGCTCAGCGATGCGCCCAGCAACGACGTCGAACGACCGCCCACCGCGAGACGGAATTCGGAAAGCACGCGCGTGTCGTCGCGGAAGAAGCCGTCGCCCACACCGCGTATGTCGCCATAGGAATCGGCGACGGCGAAGCAGTCGCCATGCTTGAGTGCGAAGAGCCGGTGCGGTTCCCTCGGCGCGGTTTCGTCCAGGGAGGCCAGGGCTATTGCGGGATCAAGCTTGCGCTCGTCAAGTTGGGTGATGGTCAAGAAGACTGTCCCGTGCTTGTTTTTGAACGGGGCACTGTACTAGGAAGCCCTGATTTGTTGAGTGTCGATCGCCTGTGAATAGATGGCGACATAGTCGCGCGCCATGCGGTCGGCCGAGAACCGTCCTTCGAAAACGGCCCTTATCCGGCGCCTGTCGAGCTGAAGCAGGGCCGGCATGGTGGCGACGGCGTCCTCGATGGTTTCGACGACGAAGCCGGTCACACCGTGATCGATGATCTCGGGCATGGCGCCGCAGCTCCAAGCCATGACAGGGGTTCCGCAGGCCATGGCCTCGATTACCGCCAGGCCAAAAGGCTCGGGCCAGTCGATGGGAAACAGCAAGGCAGCGGCGTTGCCGAGAAACCTGCTCTTCTGGTCCTCGCTGATCTCGCCGACATATTCGACGCGATCGCCATCGATCAGCGGCTGGACGACCTCCTCGAAATAGGCCCGGTCACCGTCGCCCACCTTGGCCGCGAGCTTGAGCCTCAGGCCCGTGCGCCTGGCAATCTCGATCGCCCGGTCCGGCCGCTTGTCGCGCGACATCCTGCCGAGGAACGCCAGATATGTACCGTCGGAGCCGGCTTCAAAATCCGGCCCATAGAGATCGAGCGGCAGCCCATGATGGATGGTCGCCAACCAGTTGGCGGACGCGAGCCTCGTCCTCTGGCTGCGTGAAATGGAAATCATCGGAAAACGCGGGAACCGCTCATAGGCCTGTGCCAGATCCACATAGTCCAGCCTGCCATGCGGCGTCGTCACCGTGCGCTCCGGCATATGGCGGAAAAACGGGAAATGCAGGAAGTGGCTGAGATGGAAGTGAAGAATGTCGAAATCGTCGGCCTGTCTCCTGACTTCCTCGAGCATCGACAGATGCGCCGCGATCTCCGACTTCAACGGCCGGGGATCGAGGCGCAGCGCCCGTTCCCGGCACGCGACCAGCCGGGCGGAGGTCCTGGTATCGCCGCTGGCAAACAACGTTACATCGTGGCCGAGCCCGACCAGAGCTTCGGTGAGATAGGAGATGATGCGTTCGGTGCCTCCATAGAGCCTTGGCGGCACGGATTCATACAGCGGCGCGATATGGGCGATCTTCATTGGCCTGCGTTCCCTCAATAAGCTGGTCAAAGGCAAAAATGCATCAGCGGCGCGATCGTTCCTCCGGTATCGGCAGATGCGTCATTTCTCATGTTTGATGTTCTTCCGGGCGGCCCTATCTCTTTAGGTGCTGCTCCTGCGCGCCATGACGACCCGAGGAGGTTCCGATGCAGCAATCAAAGGACATTGCAGCCCGCCGGCTTGACATGATCATCGAACAATATGTCGAAGCTAGAAAACAGCGCTTCGGCTATGTTTCGACGGACCAGGCCGCCAGGGTGATTCACAGAATCCTGAAACCCACGCCTTCCGACCCCAGCTTTTCGGACCACGAACTCGACGACATGGTCGCGGCCCTCGCCGTCAAGAACGGGTTGGCCGTCGTCTTTGACCGCGGCATCAGAGGATCGGTCGGCGGCACCGAGGCGGAGCTGGACAGAAAGGATCCGACCATGAGAGCACCAGCGGAAGGCCCCGACGTTGCCGGCGCGGTGGACGCGATCCTGATTCAGCAAAAAACCGCCCCGCTTTCGATGAGCGCGATGATCTCCCTGCTGCGCCAACGCACCGGCACCACCCGATCGGACGCGGATCTGGAAGGACTGATCGCCAAAAAAGCCGCTGTCCTGAACGTGCATTTGTCACGGGACTGAGTGGTGAGCGCGTCGGGGTTCGAACCCGAGACCTACTGATTAAAAGTCAGTTGCTCTACCGGCTGAGCTACGCGCTCCCGTGGGCTGGAAACGGCGCCCTCGAAATTGCGCGGAACATAGGGAGAGTGCCTCGACCGGTCAACCGGAAAAAACGGGGCCACCAAGCCATGCGTTCCCGCCGTGCCGGCTCTCCCGGCCGGCCGTTTCGGCAAGGACATGCCGAACCTTTGCCAGCCAGGCGAAGACCCTGTGGCCTCCATCGATCCCAAACCGGAGAAACATTACAAATCAGCAACTTGCCTTTTTTTCCAGGAACAATTCGCGAGCGTGTCCGTTTCCTCCGCCACAAGGGACGTCAACCTCTCAAGGAGAAGATCATGAACAAAGTCCTGTCGGGTTTGCTGGCGACCACACTGTCAGCTTCGTTCGCAGTGGCGGCGGCCATGCCGGTCGAAGCCGCACCGGCCTATGTGCCGCAGCCTGCATCGGTCTCGTCCGATGTCCAGACCGTGCAGTACAGGCCCTGGGAGCGGCGCCGTAACTTCCGCGGCGAGTTTCGCGGCAACCGCAACTTCTACCGCGACAACCGCGGAGCCTACTGGAACGGCCATCGCGGCTACCGTGAATATCGCCCGGGCTATCGCCGTCACGGCGATTTCTGGTTCCCGCTTGCTGCTTTCGCCACTGGCGCACTGATAACCGGCGCGATCGCCAACAACCGGAACCGCGTCTATGAAGGCAATTCGCATGTGCAGTGGTGCTATGACCGTTACCGTTCGTACCGCGCATCCGACAACACGTTCCAGCCGTATAACGGCCCGCGCCAGCAGTGCATTTCACCCTACTGATGGGCGACAGTGTTCGTCAGAGGGATAGAAAGTCAAAGCCCGTGCCGGAAATGGCGCGGGCTTTCTGTCGTGCGAGGACGGTCCCCGGGCAGGCTGTGATCAGCTGGCCCAATTAATGGTCTTGAAGATATAATAAAGCGCGCCACCTTCACCACGGGGTGATCGGTACGCTCCGACGGCATCGCAAATTCGAACCGTGACCGCCGCCAATTCCCAACCCAGCACTTCCAGCTGATCCCCATCTATCACGTAAGCCTGAGCCAGTTCGTCAATGCCGTTCTTCTCGCCGAAGGACCGAACCAGCTTTGCGTCTCTGAGAAGACTATCGGGCAAATTTGAATTTCCCCACGCCCAGAGCCAGTTCTGTGCCTTGGCATTCGTGGAACCGGCGATCTGGATTTCGGTGATCACCTCGATCGCCCCGTCCTTGGAAAACAAGAGCTTTCCGTTGCTCAAGTCATAGCGCGACCAGTGGCCGATGCGGAATTCTTCCTCCAAGCGCTTATTCTTGGCCTTCAGTTGTTTGATAGCCTCGGCGCGCCAAGCAGAGTACCAGTTTGGCTTCATTTCCCCCTCGCCCGATCTGACTGTTGGTTATGGCACGCTCAGCGTCCTGCGAACAGCATCGCGCCACCCCGCCAGCTTGGCCGAGCGTACCGCTGGTTCCATGTCCGGTCTGAAGCGCCGGTCGAGCGCCCATGTCTTGGCGAATTCCCGCGCCTTCGGCCACACGCCCGCCTTCGAGCCGGCGAGCCAGGCGGCACCGAGCGCGGTCGTCTCCAGAATGGTCGGACGGTCGACCGGCGCGTCAAGAATGTCGGCCAGCCGTTGCATGGTCCAGTCGGATGCCACCATGCCGCCGTCGACCCGAAGCACCGTCTTGGCCGCCGTACCCTTCCAATCCTTGCGCATGGCATCGAGCAGGTCGCGCGTCTGGTAGGCGACGGATTCGAGCGCGGCGCGGGCAAACTCCGGCGGCCCCGAATTGCGGGTCAGGCCAAAGATCGCTCCCCGCGCCTCGGCATCCCAGTGGGGCGCGCCGAGCCCGACAAAGGCCGGCACCAGATACACGTCCTGGGTCGGATCGGCCTCGGCCGCCAGCTTGCCGCTCTGTTCGGCCTTGCCGATCACCTTGATGCCGTCGCGCAACCACTGCACGGCGGCGCCGGCGATGAAGATCGATCCTTCCAGCGCATAGGTGGTCTTGCCGTTCAGCCGATAGGCAATCGTGGTCAACAGCCGGTTCTTCGAGCGCACCAGATCGGCACCGGTGTTGAGCAGCGCGAAACAGCCGGTGCCGTAGGTCGATTTCATCATGCCGGGCTCGAAACAGGCCTGGCCGATGGTCGCGGCATGCTGATCGCCGGCAACGCCGAGGATCCTTATCTCGGCGCCAAAGAGATTTTTCTGCGTGATTCCAAAATCATCGGCGCAGTCCTTCACCTCGGGGAGCATCCTTGCCGGAATGTTCAGGATGGCCAGCAGCTCGTCGTCCCAGGCATTCTTCTCGATGTTGTAGACCAGCGTGCGGGAGGCGTTTGTGGCGTCGGTGGCATGCACCCTGCCGCCGGTCAGGCGCCAGATCAGGAAACTGTCGATGGTGCCGGCCAGCAATTCGCCTTTCTCGGCGCGTCTCCTGGCGCCTTTCACCTTGTCCAGCATCCAGGCTATCTTCGTGCCGGAGAAATACGGATCGAGCAGCAGGCCGGTCTTCCTGGTGAAGGTCTTTTCCAATCCCTGCTTCTTCAGCTTCCGGCATAGCGGCGCGGTGCGCCGGTCCTGCCAGACGATGGCGTTGTGGATCGGCTTGCCGGTCGTCCTGTCCCAGATAACGACCGTCTCGCGCTGGTTGGTGATGCCGAGCGCGGCGACGTCCGATGCCTCCCGCCCGGCATTCTTCAATGCGCCCTTCACGGTCGCCACGACGCTGGCCCAGATATCTTCCGGATCATGCTCGACCCAGCCGGAAGCAGGATAGTGCTGGGTGAATTCTTGCTGGCTGCTGCCGACGACCTTCATGTCGCCGTCGAACAGAATCGACCGGCTCGACGTCGTGCCTTGGTCGATTGCCAGGACAAAGCCATTCATTCGCACTTCCTCCGTCACGACACAAAGAAGGGAGACGGCAACGTGCCGCCTCCCTGAATTTTACACGGGCGCGAACGCCCGCATAGGTCAGTCCTACTTCTGCCAGCTCTTGACCAGTTCGTCATAGTTGATGGTCTGGGGCTTCTCCTTCTCGTTCTCGATCTTGAGCTGAGGAGCGAGATTGCCGGCCTTGACCGCGTCGGCATTCCAGTAGGCGAGATCATGTTCCTCGGCGAGCTTCGGCCCGATATCGCCCTGGACGCCGGACCTCTCGATGCGGCCCATGACCTTCTCCTGCTCGGCGCAAAGCGAATCCATCGCTTCCTGCGCACTCTTTGCGCCCGACGAGGCATCGCCGATCGCCTGCCACCACAGCTGTGCCAGCTTCGGATAGTCCGGCACGTTGGTGCCGGTCGGCGACCATTGCACGCGGGCCGGCGAGCGATAGAACTCGATCAGGCCGCCGAGCTTCGGCGCGCGCTCCGTGAAGCTCTTGTCGTGAATGGTGGAGTCGCGGATGAAGGTGAGGCCGACATGGCTCTTCTTCACGTCCACCGTCTTCGAGGTGACGAACTGGGCGTAGAGCCAGGCGGCCTTGGCACGGTCGGTCGGGGTCGACTTCATCAGCGTCCACGAACCGACATCCTGGTAGCCGAGCTTCATGCCGTCCTTCCAGTAGACACCGTGCGGCGACGGAGCCATGCGCCATTTCGGCGTGCCGTCGTCGTTCATGACGGGCAGGCCGGGCTTGACCATGTCGGCGGTGAAGGCCGTGTACCAGAAGATCTGCTGGGCAACATTGCCCTGCGCGGGAACCGGACCCGATTCCGAGAAGGTCATGCCCTGCGCTTCCTGCGGTGCGTAGGCCTTCAGCCAATCGAGATATTTCTGGATCGAGTAGACAGCGGCCGGGCCGTTGGTGTCGCCGCCCCGCGCCGTGCAGGAGCCGACCGGCTGCGATTTCTCGTTGACCTTGATGCCCCATTCGTCGACCGGCAGGCCGTTCGGGATACCCTTGTCGCCATTGCCGGCCATCGACAGCCAGGCATCGGTAAAGCGCCAGCCGAGCGACGGGTCCTTCTTGCCATAGTCCATATGGCCGTAGACCTTCTTGCCGTCGACGTCGCGGCCGGTGAAGAACTCGGCAATGTCCTCATAGGCCGACCAATTGACGGGAACGCCGAGATCGTAGCCGTACTTGGCCTTGAAGTCGGCCTTGTTCTTCTCGTCGTTGAACCAGTCGTAGCGGAACCAGTAGAGGTTGGCGAACTGCTGGTCGGGAAGCTGATAGAGCTTCTTGTCCGGAGCGGTGGTGAAGGAGGTGCCGATGAAATCCTTCACATCGAGGTTCGGATTGGTGACATCCTTGCCTTCGCCCGCCATCCAGTCGGTCAGGTTGCGCACCTGCTGGTAACGCCAGTGGGTGCCGATCAGGTCGGAATCGTTGACCCAGCCGTCATAGAGGTTCTGGCCAGTCTGCATCTGGGTCTGGATCTTTTCAACGACGTCGCCTTCCTGGATGACGTCGTGCGTGACCTTGATGCCGGTGATGGCGGTGAAGGCCGGAGCCAGAACCTGCGACTCGTATTGATGCGTCGTCAGCGTTTCCGACACGACCTTGATATCCATGCCGGCGAACGGCTTGGCGGCGTCGACGAACCACTGCATTTCCTTTTCCTGATCGGCGCGCGAAAGCGTCGACAGATCGCCTATCTCCTTGTCAAGAAAGGCTTTTGCCTCGTCCATGCCGGCATAGGCGTTGCCCACGCCGAGCAAGAGGACAAGGGCGGTCGTAGATGTCAATAATTGCCGTCGCATTGTGTTTCCTCCACGTTTGAAAAGACTTCAAGTGCGATCTGGAGAGGCCGCCAACAAGCGGCCGCTCCAACAGTTTCCCCCTCTATACGTAGCGGAAGACGCCGATGGCGTAGACCACGGAGAGAGCGAGAGCCCACCACAGGCTGGGTCCGACAAGACCCAGCCAAGCGAGATGGATGAAGGCGCTGCCAAGCAGCGAAACGAAGAGACGATCGCCGCGCGTCGTCTTGAAACGCAGCACGCCGATGCGCGGATCGCCGCCGGGCGAGGCATATTCCCAGACACCCATGCCGACCAGCAGCAGCGCTATGACGGCGAAGAAGGCGGCCGTCGGCCAGGTCCACGCCATCCAGGAGAAGTCGAGGTTCATGGTCACACCCTCCCCAGGGCGAAGCCCTTGGCGATGTAGTTGCGAACGAACCAGATGACGAGCGCCCCGGGGATCAGCGTCAGCACCCCGGCGGCTGCCAGCAGCCCCCAGTCCATTCCCGACGCCGACACGGTGCGGGTCATGGTAGCGGCGATCGGCTTGGCATCGGTGGTGGTCAGCGTGCGGGCGATGAGCAGTTCCACCCATGAGAACATGAAGCAGAAGAAGCAGGCGACGCCGATGCCGCTGGCGATCAGCGGCATGAATATCTTCACGAAGAAACGCGGAAACGAATAGCCGTCTATGTAGGCCGTTTCGTCGATCTCCTTCGGCACTCCGGACATGAAGCCCTCAAGGATCCACACCGCCAGCGGCACGTTGAACAGGCAGTGCGCCAGCGCCACCGCGATATGCGTATCGATGAGGCCGAATGCCGAATAAAGCTGGAAGAACGGCAGCGCGAACACCGCCGGCGGTGCCATGCGGTTGGTCAAAAGCCAGAAGAACAGATGCTTGTCGCCGAGGAACCGGTAGCGCGAAAAGGCGTAAGCCGCCGGAAGCGCCACGGCGACCGAGATCACCATGTTCATCACCACATAGGTGATCGAATTGATGTAGCCCGAATACCAGGACGCATCGGTGAAGATGATGGTGTAGTTGCGCAGCGTCGGCGCATGCGGATAGAGCGTCAGCGAATTGACGATCTCCGCATTGGTCTTGAAGCTCATATTGATGAGCCAGTAGATCGGCAGCAGCAGGACGATGATGTAGAGCGTCGGCACGATCCACCACCAGCGCGATTCCTCGCCACGGCGGCGCATGCGCCTGTCCAGCTCGCTCTGCGACAGCGAACTGGCGAGTCTTTCCGAAGCGGCGGTCCCGTTCACCAGGTTGCGCTCGGTACGTTCGTTGGCGCCGGCCATATCAGCGTTCCGCGTCGTAGTTGGTCATCACGGTGTAGAACACCCACGACAACAACAGGATGATCAGGAAGTAGACCAGCGACATCGCCGCCGCCGGACCGAGGTCGAACTGTCCGAGCGCGGTCTTGACGAGGTCGATCGACAGGAAGGTCGTCGAATTGCCCGGACCGCCGCCGGTGACGACGAAGGGCTCGGTGTAGATCATGAAACTGTCCATGAAACGCAGCAGCACCGCGATCAGAAGCACGCGCTTCATCTTCGGCAACTGGATGTAGCGGAACACCGCCCAGCGCGAGGCGCCATCGATCTTGGCCGCCTGGTAGAAGGCGTCGGGGATCGAGACCAGGCCGGCATAGCAGAGCAGCACGACGAGGCTGGTCCAGTGCCAGACGTCCATGATGATGACGGTGACCCAGGCGTCGAACGGATCCTGCACGTAATTGTAGTCGATGCCGAGCGCGTTGACGTAATAGCCGAGCAGGCCGATATCGTTGCGGCCGAACACCTGCCAGATCGTGCCGACGACATTCCACGGGATCAAGAGCGGCAGCGCCATCAGCACCAGGCAGACCGGCACGCCCCAGCCCTTTTTGGGCATGTTGAGGGCAATGAAGATGCCGAGCGGCACTTCGATCGCCAGGATGATGAAGGAGAAGATCAGGTTGCGCACCATGGCTTCCCAGAAGCGATCGGAATGCAGCAACTCTTCGAACCATTCGGTCCCCGCCCAGAAGAAGACGTTATTGCCGAACGTGTCCTGTACCGAGTAGTTGACGACGGTCATCAGCGGGATAACGGCCGAGAACGCCACCAGCACGAGCATCGGCAGCACGAGGAACCAGGCCTTGTTGTTCCAGGGCTTTTCCATTTACGCCCCCATCTCGACACGCCAGGAATCGGCATAGATGTTGATGCCGGCTGGGTCGAACCGCACTTTTGGATCGGCGGGAACGGTTTCGTCCTCGCCGATGACGGCCGCGATCTCGCGGCCTTCCAGACTGGCGCGCACGACCTTGTGGCGGCCCACATCCTCGACCTTGCTGACGTGGACGGCCATGCCATCGCGGCCGAGCCTGACATATTCGGGACGGATGCCGAGTTCGACGACGCCGCTTCCGGCCTTCGGCGCGCCTGGCAATTGGATGCGCTGGGAACCAAGCGTCGCTGTCTTGCCATCGATCGCTACTGGCATGACGTTCATGCCGGGCGAGCCGATGAAGTAGCCGACGAAGGTGTGGCGCGGCCGCTCGAACAGCTCGGCCGGCGTGCCGATCTGCACGATGCCGCCATCATACATGACCACCACCTGGTCGGCGAAGGTCAGCGCCTCTGTCTGGTCATGCGTAACATAGACCATGGTGTAGCCGAAGCGGCGGTGAAGCTGCTTCAACTGCGAGCGCAGCACCCACTTCATGTGCGGGTCGATGACGGTCAGCGGCTCGTCGAACAGGATCGCATTGACATCCGAGCGCACCAGTCCGCGGCCGAGCGAGATCTTCTGCTTCTGGTCGGCGGTCAGGCCCCTCGCCTTCTTCCTGGCCCAGTCTGCCAGGTCGATCATGTCGAGCGTCTCGCGCACCTTGCGGTCGACGTCGGCCTCCGGAACGCCGCGGTTGCGCAGCGGGAAAGCCAGGTTGTCGTAGACGGTCATCGTGTCGTAGATGACAGGGAACTGGAACACCTGCGCGATGTTGCGCTCCTGCGTCGACAGTCTCGTGACATCCCTGCCGTTGAACAGCAATTGGCCGTGCGAGGGGTGGAGCAGGCCGGAAATGATGTTGAGCAGCGTGGTCTTGCCGCAGCCGGATGGGCCTAGCAGCGCATAGGCGCCACCGTCCTCGAAAGTGTGGTGCACCTCCCGCAGCGCGAAATCCGCATCGGTACGCGGGTTCGGCAGATATGAGTGCCTGACATGGTTGACGTCGATGCGCGCCATCGTTTTCTCCTCAGGCCGCCAGCTTTGCCGCGGCCACGGCGACGCCGTGTTGGTCGAAAACCATGATGTGACGCGGGTCGATGAACACTTCGACCACTTCGTCGGTCTCGAAATCGCGGATGCCATGGGTCAGCATCACCCAGCGCGCGTCGGCGAAATCAAGATGGATGAAACTTTCCGAGCCGGTGATCTCGGTGATGGTGACCTTTGCCCGCACCGGCACGGCACTCGCATCCGGCCGCTCGAGCGACAGATGGTGCGGCTGGAAGCCGATCGTGTAATTGCCGTCGGCAATGCCGACAAGTTCCGGCGGCACCGGCAGCTTGACGCCGCCCTCCAGCAGGAAATCGGGTCCGTTCTTGGCCAGCACGATCGTGTTGAGCGGCGGATCGGCGAAGGTCCTGGCCGTCACCAGGTCGACCGGTTTGCGGAACACCTCGATGGTCGGGCCGAACTGGGTGATGCGGCCTTGCGACAGCGTCGCCGTATTGCCACCGAGCAGCAGCGCCTCGTGCGGTTCGGTCGTGGCATAGACGAAGATGGTGCCGGCGGCGGCGAAAATCCTCGGCAGTTCGGCGCGCAGTTCCTCGCGCAGCTTGTAGTCGAGATTGGCGAGCGGCTCGTCGAGCAGCACCAGGCTTGCGTTCTTGACGATGGCGCGCGCCAGTGCGGTGCGCTGTTGCTGGCCACCGGACAGGCTGAGCGGCGTGCGGTCGAGATAGGGCGTCAGCTTGAGCAGGGCAGCGGCTTCACGTACCTGGCTGTCGATCTTGGCCTTCTCGACTCCCGCCACCCGCAGTGGCGAAGCGATGTTTTCGTAGACGCTCATCGCGGGGTAGTTGATGAACTGCTGGTAGACCATGGCGATCTTGCGCTTTTGAACAGGCTGGCCGGTGACGTCCTTGCCGTCGAACCAGACCGAGCCGGAAGTCGGCGCGTCGAGGCCGGCCATCAGCCGCATCAGGCTGGTCTTGCCGGACAGCGTCGGCCCGAGCAGCACGTTCAGCGAGCCATGCTGGAGCGTCAGCGACACGTCGCGGATATGCTCCACCGCGCCGACCGTCTTGGTGACGTTTCTCAGTTCCAGCATGATGCCTCCTCCCAGGCCGTGTGCATCAGCAGCCCTTCATTCCGCGGCCGCGACGTGGCGGCGGCTTATGCCGCGCATGAATTCATCCAACGCCGCCGTCTGCTCGCGGCTGAAATGCAGGCCGCGCTTGGTCCGGCGCCACAGCACATCTTGCGATGTGACGGCCCATTCGTTCTCGACGAGGTAGCGCACCTCGGCCTCGTAAAGGTCGGCGCCGAAATTGCGGCCGAGATCGGCATTCGATTTGGCAAGGCCAAGCAACATCTGCGCGCGCGTGCCGTAGAGCCGCGTGAGCCGACGTGCCAAACGCTGGTCGAGAAAGGGATAGGCGCTCTTCAGCCTCGCCACTTGCGCATCAAAACCGGTCGCCGCGAAATCGCCGCCCGGCAGCGGCGCATTTGCCGTCCACGGCTTGCCGCGCCTGCCGAGAAAGCCTTCGATCTTCTCCAGCATAGATTCCGACAGCCGGCGATAAGTGGTGATCTTGCCGCCGAACGTGTTGACGATCGGGGCTGTGCCCTCGCCGCCATCGGCCTTCAGCACATAGTCGCGTGTCGCCTCCTGCGCCTTGGAAGCGCCATCGTCATAGAGCGGACGCACGGCCGAATAGGTCCAGACGATATCCGAGCGCTTGACGGGTTGGGCGAAATACTCGCTTGCCGCCGCGCAGAGATAGTCGATCTCGGTGTCGCTGATCTTCACGTCGTGCGGATCGCCGGGGTAGTCCTGGTCGGTGGTGCCGATCAGCGTGAACTCGTCCTCGTAAGGAATGGCGAAGATGATGCGGCCATCCTTGTTCTGGAAGAAATAGGCGCGTGGATCGTCGAATTTCTTCGCGATGACGATGTGACTGCCCTGCACGAGACGGACATTGTGCACATCGTTGAGGCCGACGACGCCGGAAAGCACATGATCGACCCAGGGGCCGGCGGCATTGACCAGCAGCCGCGCCTTGACCTCTTCGGTCTCGCCGGTCCGCAGATTTTCGATCCTGATCGTCCACAGCCCGCCTTCGCGGCGCGCCCCGACCACCTTGGTGCGGGTGCGGATGGTCGCGCCCCGGTCGGCGGCGTCACGCGCGTTCAGCGTCACCAGCCGCGCATCGTTGACCCAGCCGTCGGAATATTCGAAGGCCTTCTTGAACAATGGTTTCAATGGCTTGCCGGCAGGATCGGTGGCCATGTCCAGGGTCCTGGTCGCCGGCAGCAATTTGCGCCCGCCAATATGATCGTAAAGGAAAAGGCCGAGCCTGATCAGCCAGGCCGGACGCAGGCCCTTGGCATAGGGCAGCACGAAGCGCATCGGCCAGATGATGTGCGGCGCGTTCTTCCACAGTACCTCCCGTTCCATCAGCGCTTCGCGCACCAGGCGGAATTCGTAGAATTCGAGATAACGCAGGCCACCATGGATCAGCTTGGTCGAGCCTGAGGAGGTTCCGCTGGCGAGATCGTCCATCTCGGCCAGAAATACCGAAAACCCGCGGCCGGCGGCATCACGGGCAATGCCGCAGCCATTGATGCCACCGCCTATGACGAAAATGTCACGGATCGAAGATGCGTCCACCAATTCCTCCAGCGATTTCGCATTGCACCATTTGGCTCTTTTGCGAAACCGTGGCGGAATTATTTCGAACTCATAACGAATGTCAAACGAAATATCACAAGCTCGTGAAAGCGCTGCAACGTCCTCAATCGAGCGAGGTTTCGATCAGTTGAACCTCGGCCTCCTGGCAGATCTTGCGCACCGAGGGGATATCGCAGCGGTCGGTGATGAAGGTGTTGACCTGCGACAGATGGCCGATGCGAACCGGCGCCGTGCGCTCGAATTTGGTCCGGTCGGACACTAGGATGACGTGCCTGGCATTGGCGATAATGGCTTGCGCGACCTTGACCTCGCGGAAATCGAAATCGAGCAAGGCGCCGTCATGGTCGATCGCCGAGGCGCCGATGACGGCGTAGTCGACTTTGAACTGCCTGATGAAATCCACCGCCGCCTCGCCGACGACGCCGCCATCCGAGCCGCGAACCACCCCGCCCGCGATCACCACCTCGATCGAAGGATAGATGCGCATCCTGTTGGCAACATTGATGTTATTGGTGATGACCATGAGGCCGCTGTGATCCAGCAGCGCCTTGCTGACCGACTCCGTCGTGGTGCCGATATTGATGAACAACGAGGCGTTGTCCGGAATCAGCCTGGCGGCCGCGCTGCCGATCGCCTCCTTCTCCTCGGCGGCGATCTTGCGCCTGGCTTCGTATTCCATGTTCTCGATGCCGGAAGGAAACAAGGCGCCGCCATGGATGCGCGACAGCAACCGCTGGTCGCAAAGATCGTTGAGGTCCTTGCGGATGGTCTGCGGCGTGACGTTGAAGTGGGTGGCCAGATCGTCGACCAGAACGCGGCCGTGATCCTTGGCCATTTGGACGATTTCGGCATGGCGCGGCGACAGATACATCTGAAGACCTTTTGCTTTCGTTTTTCTTGATCATAGACGAAAACGAAAGCAATGAAAAGGCGTAAGCCGGCTAATGGAAACCGCATGATAGCAAAGGCAAACTTGGACGCAGTTCCGACTCAGCAGCCTCAGGTTAATCCGCGCGCGATTTCGGTGATGGCGGCAAAAGCCGAATCGACATCCGCCGCGGTCGCCTCGAACTGGCCGACATGGAAGCGGATGGCGACGCGCCCGTTCACCCTGGTCTGTGTCAGGTAGATGCGTCCGTCATCATTGATCGCATTGACAAGCCGGAGATTGTGCTCGTCGGCATCGGCTCCCTCCGCCTTGTGCCGGAACGAAAACAGCGACAGCATCGGCTCGGTGACGATCTCGAAATCCGACTCGTCGGCCAGGCGCGCTGCCAGGCCTTCGCTCCAGGCGACATGGTTGCGGATCATCGTGCGCAGGCCTTCCAGTCCATAGGCACGCAGCAGGAACCACAGTTTCAGCGCGCGGAAGCGGCGGCCGAGCGGCACCGACCATTCGGAATAGTTGATGATGCCGTCATGACCGTGCGTCTTCAGATAATCCGGCTTGATGGCAAGCGTCCTGACATGGCTTTCGGGGTCGCGCAGGAACTGGATCGAGCAGTCGAACTGCGCGCCCAGCCATTTATGCGGGTTGAAGACGATAGAATCCGCCTGCTCCACACCGGCCCAGAAATGCCGGTATTCCGGGCAGATCATCGCCGATCCCGCCCAGGCGGCATCCACGTGAAGATAGACCCCGTGGCGTTTGGCGATCGCGGCGACGCCGGCGATATCGTCAGTGCCACCGGTGCTGGTGCCGCCGACGCAGGCGACGATACCCGCCGACAGCAAGCCTGCCTTCTTGTCGGCGACGATCGCCGCCTCGAGGGCCGCTATGTCCATGGCGCGAAAGCGGCCGGCGACCGGAATGCGCACGAGATTGTCCTCACCGACACCGGCCACCCAGATCGCCCGGTCGATCGAAGTATGCACCTGATCCGACGAGTAGATGCGCAACCGCGCCTGCCCCGCCAGGCCCTTTTTGTTGCCCTGCCAGTCGAGCGCGCGTTCGCGCATCGTCAGTACCGCCGCCAGCGTCGCGGAGGAGGCAGAATCCTGGATGACCCCGGAAAAGCCTTCCGGCAGGCCGAGCGCCTGGCGCATCCAATCGACAGTCCGCGTTTCGAGCTCCGTCGCCGCCGGCGAGGTCTGCCACAGCATGCACTGCGCGGCCATTGCCGAGACCAGATACTCAGCCACCACAGAAACTGGTGCCGCGTTGGCCGGAAAATAGGCGAAGAAGCGAGGATGCTGCCAATGCGTCATGCCCGGCACGATCTTCTCCTCGAAGTCGGCGAAGATCCTGTCCATCGGCTCCGCGTCTTCGGGCGGCGACGCTTCTATGCTCCTGAATATGTCGCCGGACTCGATCCGCGGCCGTACCGGGCGCTGGCGCAGCGTTTCGCGGTAGTCGGCGCCCCAGTCAGCGGCCCGCCGCGACCATTGCCGGAAATCGTCACTGTTCATCCTGTCCTCCCGACATGATCGCTTCACCGGCGCCCTTCGCCCGGTTTTCAAAAACGACTGTTAAACATTTGCAACCACCGGAGAAATCCGGCGCGTCCTTATCCCGGAAAATCCGGCAGACTGGCAAACGCCGTCTTCAAGGCGCTCGACCATCCCTCGGAGATCGTGCGGTAGTACGGGTCGTCATGACCGATCCGTTTCTTCAACCCGACCTGGAAGGCATCCTTTTCCAGGAAAAGCAGATCCAGCGGCAGCCCGACCGACAGGTTCGACTTCAGCGTGGAATCGAACGATACCAGAAGCAGCTTCACGGTCTCCGCGAGACTCATCGACCGGTCATAAGCGCGAATGATGATCGGCTTGCCGTATTTGGTCTCGCCGATCTGGAAAAAGGGCGTGTCATCGGTCGATTCGATGAAATTGCCCTCGGGATAGATCATGAACAGGCGCGGGGCGCTGCCCTTTATCTGGCCGCCCAGGATGAAGGAGGCGTTGAAGTAGGAATCGGCCTTGTCGCCGGCGGGCGAGGAATGGGCGATGACGTCCTTGACGGTTTCGCCGACCAGTCGCACCGTCTGGTACATCGACGGCGTTTCGAGCACTGCCGCGTGCCGGTCGCCAACCGCCTTGGTGCGCTCGTCAAGCACGCTGATCACGGCTTGCGTCGTCGCCAGATTGCCGGCCGACATCAGCACGATGACGCGCTCACCGGGGTCTTCCCAGACATGCATCTTCTTGAAGATGGAGATCGAGTCCATGCCGGCATTGGTGCGCGTGTCCGACATGAACACGAGCCCGCGATCGATCTTGAGGCCGACGCAATAGGTCATGGTTTACTCTTCCGGCAGCGTCGCGTCGGAACGGATTCATTTGACGCGCTTAGTCTTTGTTTTCATGCATATCGTCACCCCAAACCAAGGTGGCGTTTTGGACGACATACATCGGGTGATTACTGCTCCACCGTGACGGTGACGGCAAGCCGCTCTTGCGCCTGTCCCAGCAAAATCCCCGAAACCGGCGACGCATCGCGATAGTCGCGCCCCGTCGCCACTCTCACATAGCGCTCATCAGGAGAGATACCGTTGGAGGGGTCGAAGGCAACCCAGCCGAGGCCCTGAACATGTGCTTCGGCCCAGGCATGGCTTGCCGCCTGCTCGATGGCCGCGTCCATCATCAGATAGCCGCTGACATAGCGTGCCGGGAAACCCATGGCGCGGGCGGTGGCGGCAAAGATATGGCTATGATCCTGGCAGACCCCGGTTTTCAGCGCGAGAGCCTCTTCAGCCGGGGTCGTCGCATTGGTGGTGCCCGGCGCATAGGCGACCCGCTCGGAGATGATAGTCATCAGACGGTGCAGTCTTTCGATATCGGTGCCCTTGCCGGCTGTCTCGGCGAGTGCGCGAATGCCATCGCCGATCATGGTCAAAGGCGTCTCCTGTGCGAACAGCCAGAGCGGCGCGAATCCCTGATGCGGCCCACAAACCCCCGATGTATCGCGCGTCACCACCTCGCCTGACGCCTCGACCGTAATGAAATCATGGTCACCCTCGACGCTCAACAATCGGGTGTCATTGCCGTAGTGGTCGGCAAATCGCACTTCCTCGCGCGCGCCTTCTACCTTCAGGGCCCAGGACAGCACGGTCTGCGTGCGCCCGCTCACCGGAAGCAGCCGCAGCCGCTGCAGCAGGTACTGCACCGGTGCGTCGTAACGGTATTCGGTCCGATGGGTGATCTTGAGCCGCATGGCCTCCTCAATAGAACCTGTAATCCTGCGCGATCTCGTCGCCGAGCCTGGTGTTGTCGCGAATGAAGCCGGCAAGGAATTCATGCAGGCCGGCGTCGAAAATATCCTTGATCGAGCCTGCCTGCAGCATGGCCTGGGTCTTTTCCGCCGTCGCATGGCAGGGATGGCGCCCGCCATAGTCGTCGCCGAGGAACTTCAGGTGCTCGGCCAGGAAGCGATAGCAGAAGGTCAGCGATCGCGGCATGCGCACATTGAGGATCAGATAGTCGGCGATGTTGGTCGGCTTGTAGTCGGCGTCGTAGACCCAGCGGTAGGAGCGGTGCGCCGATACCGAGC
The DNA here is from genome assembly GCF_006441495.1 of Mesorhizobium sp. B2-6-4. NCBI lineage: Bacteria > Pseudomonadati > Pseudomonadota > Alphaproteobacteria > Hyphomicrobiales > Phyllobacteriaceae > Mesorhizobium > Mesorhizobium sp. B2-6-4. The sequence goes on along the minus strand of NZ_VFUE01000006.1, from coordinate 96,208 downwards.
GCAGGATCGATTCCCACTGGTAATTGTCGAGCGTCGAGCCGACCCAGGAGATCGACGGCAAGAGCACGTAGTACTTCACGTCGAGGATGCGCGCCGTATTGTCGGCGCGCTCGACATAGGTGCCGAGCTGCGAGAAATCGAAGATCTCGTTGCGCAGCATGGTGCCGTAGAACGAGCCGCGGATCAGCGCCGTTTCGCGCTTGATCGCATCGAGCACGTTTGGCAGGTCACGCTCGTCGATCGGCCTTGCCAGCATGCGTTTCAGCGCCATCCAAGCCTCGTTGATGCTTTCCCAGGTCTCGCGCGTCAGCGCGGTGCGCACCATGCGGGCATTGTGGCGTGCCGTCTCGATCGACGACATCGTGCTCGACGGGTTCGACGTGTCGCGCAACAAGAAGTCGGCTACATCGGCCGCCGTATAGTCCTGATACTTCTGCGTGTAGGCGACGTCGGAGCCGGCGCTGAGCAGCACCGAATTCCACTCTTCCGACGCGCTCTGCGTGCGCGTCAGCGCCATGCGCAGGCCCGCATCGACCAGACGCGCCATGTTTTCCGCCCGCTCGATATAGCGGTTCATCCAGTAGAGCCCGTTGGCGGTGCGGCCGAGAAGCATGGAGTGGCCCTTCGGGCTAGTGAGCAGGGAATAGTGAGTAGCGAGTAGGGAATGTTCGAATTTCGATTGGATACGGCATCGTTCTGTCCCCTCTGATACCAATTACTGCCTACTGCCTACTGACTACTCATCTCAATCATCCAGCACCCAGGTATCCTTCGTGCCGCCGCCTTGCGAGGAATTGACCACCAGAGAGCCCTCCTTAAGCGCGACACGCGTGAGCCCGCCCGGCACGATCTGGATGCGGTCGGAGACCAGCACATAGGGTCTCAGATCGACATGGCGCGGCGACAGGCCCTTTTCGGTCAGGATCGGACAGGTCGAGAGCGCCAACGTCGGCTGGGCGATGTAATTGGACGGCTTGGCCTGCAGCTTCTTGGCGAAATCCTGGCATTCGTTCTTGGTCGCCGCCGGTCCGACCAGCATGCCATAGCCGCCTGAACCGTGCACTTCCTTGATCACCAGCTCATCGATGTGTTCGAGTACATATTTCAGGCTGTCCGGCTCCGAACAGCGCCAGGTCGGAATATTGCCGAGGATCGCCTTGCGGCCGGTGTAGAATTCGACGATCTCGGGCATGTAGGAATAGATCGCCTTGTCGTCGGCGATACCGGTTCCCGGCGCATTGGCGATCGTGATGTTGCCGGCCCGGTAGACATCCATGATGCCAGGCACGCCGAGCGCGGAGTCCGGCCGGAAAGTCAGCGGATCGAGGAAGGCATCGTCCACCCGGCGATAGAGCACGTCGATCTGCTTGTAGCCTTCGGTCGTGCGCATCGCGACATGACCGTCCACCACGCGCAAATCCTGCCCCTCGACCAGTTGCACCCCCATCTGATCGGCCAGGAAGGCATGTTCGAAATAGGCGGAGTTGTAGCTGCCGGGCGTCAGCACGGCGATGGTCGGCGTGCCCTTGGCGTTCTGCGGCCGCACCGCCGCCAGCGACTGGCGCAAAAGCTGCGGATAGTTCTCCACCGGCCGCACCTTGATTTGTTGGAACAACTCGGGGAAGAGCTGCATCATCGTCTCGCGGTTTTCCAGCATGTAGGAAACGCCCGATGGGGTGCGCGCATTGTCCTCCAGCACGTAGAACTCGTTTTCGCTGATGCGCACGATGTCGACGCCGATGATGTGGGTGTAGACGCCGGCGGGTGGCCTGACCCCGATCATCTCGGGCAGGAAGGCTTCGTTCCTGGCGATCAGGTCGCGGGGAACGCGTCCGGCCCGCAGGATTTCCTGGCGGTGATAGATGTCGTCGAGAAAGGCGTTCAGTGCCTGCACGCGCTGCTCGATGCCTTGCGTGAGGCGGCGCCACTCATTGCCAGAAATGATGCGCGGAACGATGTCGAAGGGGATAAGCCGCTCGGAGGCTTCCTGCTCGCCATAGACGGCGAAGGTGATGCCGGTTTTGCGGAAGACGCGTTCGGCGTCCTGCATTTTCTCGGTAAGCCTGGCCGGGTCCTGCTCTTTCAGCCAGCGATCGTAAACCGAATACGGTCTTCTAAGTCCGGAGACCTCCGGAAGCATTTCATCGAACGCTGCCAATCGCATACTCCCCTGTGACGCCATTTCACTGGCGCCGCTGGAGAAAATCAAGCGTAATCGGTGATTTGAGGGATGCGGACGATCAGTATGTCGCCCCTGCCTAAAATTGAGGCAGCTGAAATATGAGCTTGGTCAGGCTTTGCCTCATGCTCGGGCAATGGGTTCCGACGCTAGAAGGCGCGAAAAGTGACGACGGTGAACGTGTCCTTGATGCCGGGAAGAATCTGCACCTTCTCGTTGACGAAGTGGCCGACATCCTCCTCGTCGTCGACATAGAACTTGGCGAGCAGGTCGTAATTGCCGGCAGTGGAGTAGATTTCCGAGGCGATCTCGGCGTCGGCGAGCGCGCTGGCAACCTCATACGACTTGCCCAGCTCGCATTTGATCTGCACGAAAAACGCCTTCATGGCTCCGCCCTGCTAAACGTCCAATCCAAGCGGCCCTTCTGGCAGACTGGAGGCGGGCTTTCAAGCGCTGGAACGGTACTTAGCCAGTTCGGGCGTTGGCTGCGCCTCCCGCAATTCCGCCAAGGCTGCCTGGACTTCGTCGCGCGACAACACTGAATATTCGCCGCCGGTGAAACCCTGAAGCGCCACCAAACGTATGTTAGAATGCCTGCACGGGCAGGATCTTTCGAAAGGCAAGTTCTCGAAAGACAAGGGAAACAGGCTATGCGCCGCACGCTTTTCGCATTCGCATTCCTTCATCTCCTCCTGCCCTTGTCGGCGTTTGCCGGCGAAGCCGAGATCAAGGCGGCGCAAGCGGCCATTGACGGCCAGCTGAGAGCGTTCCTGGCCGATGACGGCGTCACGGCCTACAGCTTCGCCGCACCGAACGTGAAGCGGATCTTCCCGACCGTCGACACCTTCATGAACATGGTGACCAACGGCTACGCGCCGGTGCGCAACCCAAGGAGCTACTCGTTCGGCAAGGTCGAGGAGACGGGTCCGACCTCGATCATCCAGCAGGTGCTGATCGTCGGCCCTGACGGCAAGGACTACGAAGCTGTCTACACGGTGGAGCGACAGCCCGACGGCACGTTCCAAATCACCGGCTGCAGCCTGCGCGCGTCGAATTCGCTGAGCACCTGAACCGTCACAGCGCCGGGATATCGCCCCTCGCCCAGCCCTCGGTAATTTCGGCAGCGCGTGCCTCGAAAGTGCCGGTCTCTATCGCGGCGCGTATGTCCTGCATCAGCTTCTGATAATAGGACAGATTGTTCCAGGTCAGAAGCATCGCACCGAGTGCCTCTTGCGAGCGCACGAGATGGTGCAGATAGGCGCGGGAATAATCGCGTCCCGCCGGGCAGTCGCTTTCCTCATCGAGGGGTCGCGGATCGTCGGCATGGCGGGCATTGCGCAGATTGACCTTGCCGCGCCTTGTATAGGCAAGCCCATGCCGGCCGGCCCGCGTCGGCATCACGCAGTCGAACATGTCGATGCCGCGCGCCACCGATTTCAAGATATCGTCCGGCGTGCCGACCCCCATAAGATAGCGGGGTTTGTCATCAGGCAGTTCCGGGCAGGTGATGTCGAGCATGTCGAGCATGACCGCCTGCGGTTCACCGACGGCAAGACCGCCAACCGCATAGCCTTTCAGATCCATCGCGCTCAGCGCTTGCGCCGAACGCACGCGCAAATCCGCATTGTCGCCGCCTTGCACGATGCCGAACATCGCCTTGCCGGGCTGGTCGCCGAACGCCGTCTTGCAGCGCTCAGCCCAGCGCAGCGACAATTCCATGGCGCGCTCGATCTCCTTGAGCGCGGCCGGTAGTGCCGTGCATTCGTCGAGTTGCATCTGGATGTCTGAATCGAGCAGGCCCTGGATCTCGATCGAACGTTCCGGCGACATTTCGTATGCAGCGCCATCGATATGGGAGCGAAATGTGACGCCCTTCTCGGTCAATTTCCGAAGCTTTGACAGCGACATCACCTGGAAGCCACCGCTGTCGGTCAGGATCGGATGCGGCCAGCGGGCGAATTCGTGCAGGCCGCCAAGCTTCGCCACGCGTTCGGCGCCGGGCCGCAGCATCAAATGGTAGGTATTGCCCAGGATGATATCGGCGCCGACGCCGCGCACCTGATCCATGTACATCGTCTTGACCGTGCCGCCGGTGCCGACCGGCATGAAGGCCGGCGTGCGGATTTCGCCGCGCGGCATGCTGATCAAACCGCGCCGCGCCTTACCTTCGGTCGCCAGCACCTTGAAGGTGAACGTCTCAGCCATTGAATTCCTTGTCGTGTGCCGGTGCGCCCGGAGCCTGTTCGTCCAGCGACTGGCGATAATGGATGCATCCGCGCATGAATTTTGGCCAGGGCGGCACGGCGATTGCCGGATCGATCTTCTCGGGCAGCAGGTCCCACAAATCGGGATGATGCCAGCAAAGATCGTGCCCCGATGCATCGCGATGCTGGCGAATGCCGGCGCGCAATTTTTTGACTTCGGCGATCAAACTGCTCCGGTCCAGCCTGTCGAGGTCATCGTCCATCGCTCATCTCCGCTCGATACAGCAGGCTTGCATCTCCGTAGGAGTAAAATCTGTAATCGTGCTCAATGGCGTGTGCATAGGCGGCGCGCATCGTATCGAGGCCGCTGAAGGCCGAAACCAGCATGAACAGCGTCGAACGCGGCAGATGGAAATTGGTCATCAGCATGTCGGCGGTGCGAAAACGGTAGCCGGGCGTGATAAAGATGTCGGTCGGGCCGGACCATGCAGCCAGCACGCCATCCTCTCGCGCGGCGCTTTCCAGCAGGCGCAGCGAGGTCGTACCGACGGCAATGACGCGCCCGCCCCTCGCCTTTGCCGCATTCAACGCGTCGGCTGTTGCCTCGCTGACTGAGCCGATCTCCGCATGCATCTTGTGGTCGGCGGTGTCGTCCACCTTCACTGGCAGGAACGTGCCGGCGCCGACATGGAGCGTGACGAAGCGGCGTTCGATCCCCTTTGCGTCGAGTGCGGCAAACAGCTCCGGCGTGAAATGCAGACCGGCCGTCGGCGCCGCTACGGCACCTTCCTCCCGGGCATAGATGGTCTGATAATCGGCCCGATCGCGCTCGTCGTCATCCCGCTTCGAGGCGATGTAGGGCGGCAGTGGGATGTGGCCGACCGCATGCAGCGCCTCATCGAGGAAAGCGCCCGACAGGTCGAAGCCGAGCAGCGCCTCGCCCGCCTCGCCCTTTTCGATCACCGTGGCGTCAAGCTGGCCGAGGAAGCAGGAATTGCCGTCATGGCCGAAATGGATGCGGTCGCCGACGGCAACGCGCTTGCCCGGCCGCATGAAGGCCAGCCAACGGTCCGGCGCCATCCGCATGTGCAATGTGGCTTCGACCTGCGCCGCCGCCTCGCCGCGCCGCCTGATACCTTTGAGTTGCGCCGGGATAACCTTGGTGTCGTTGAAGACCAGCACGTCGCCGGCCTGGAGCAGGGAAGGCAGGTCGCTGACCGCCCGGTTCGAAACCCCCTCGCCGGGCCTGACCACCAGCATCTTTGCGCTGTCGCGCGGCTCTGCCGGGCGAAGCGCGATACGCTCTTCCGGCAGGTCGAAATCGAACAGATCGACACGCATCAGAAGAGCCTGATAAGCAGCGCCCCGGCCAGAAGCAGCACCGCGCCGGCCACGCGGCCGAGCGAGATTTCACGAACCGCGACGCCGAGGAACCCGACGCGGTCGATCAGCATGCCCGCCAGCAACTGGCCCGCCACCAGGAACGCCATCAGCGCGGCGGCGCCGATGCGTGGCGTCAGGATGGTGGACAGTGTGACGTAGAAGCCGCCCAGCATGCCGCCGGCGATGAACAGCCAGGGCGCGGGCGCCTTCCAGTCGAGCGAGATGCCTTGCAGCCTCACCACCGCGACGGCAATGATGCCGAGCACGATGGCGCCCGACAGGAACGAAAACGCAGCCACCGCGACCGGGAGCCCCAGGCCGCGCGCCAACTGCGAATTGATCGGCGCCTGAATGGCAATGAAGGCGCCGGACAGGATGCCGAGAAGCGACCAGACGACGCCCATCATTGTCCTGTCGCCTTACTTGACGTCGGCCGCGACCTTCAGCGACACGATCTTATCGGGATCCTGCACCGGCTCGCCGCGCTTGATCTTGTCGACATTGTCCATGCCTTCGATGACCTGGCCCCAGACCGTGTACTGGCGATTGAGGAAGGCTGCATCGTCGAAGCAGATGAAGAACTGCGAATTGGCGGAGTTCGGATTCTGCGAGCGCGCCATCGAGCAGGTGCCGCGGCTGTGGTTGGCATTGGAGAATTCGGCCTTGAGATCCGGCTTGTCGGAACCGCCCATGCCAGCGCGGGAAGGCGCGAAAGAGGGCTTGCTCGAATTGCCGAACTTGACGTCGCCGGTCTGCGCCATGAAGCCCTCGATGACGCGGTGGAAGACCACGCCGTCATAAGCGCCTTCGCGGGCCAGTTCCTTGATGCGGGCGACATGGCCGGGCGCCAGGTCGGGAAGCATTTCGATGACGACCTTGCCCTTGGTCGTTTCCATGATGAGCGCGTTTTCGCGATCCTTGATGTCGGCCATGTCTGATATCCTTTTCAAAAAACAGAACTATTTGTCGGCGGCGATGCGCACCTTGATCATCCGGTCGGGATCGGTGACCGTGCCGTTGTCGGCCTCGTCGCCCTTCTTGATGTGGTCCACCAGTTCCATGCCGCTGACGACATTGCCCACGATCGTGTACTGGCCGTCGAGCGGCGGCGCCGGCGCGAACATGATAAAGAACTGCGAGTTTGCCGAATTCGGATCCTGCGAGCGTGCCATGCCGACCACGCCGCGCTTGTAGTGCTCGGTCTGCGAGAATTCCGCTGGCAGGTCCGGCAGGTCGGAGCCGCCGGTACCGACAGCCTGGGCGTTGAAGCCCTTGTTCATGTTGCCGAATTTGACGTCGCCTGTCTGCGCCATGAAGCCGTCGATGACGCGGTGGAAGGCGACGTTGTCATAGGCATGCTCACGCACCAGCTTCTTGATCTGCGCGACATGCTTGGGCGCGAGATCGGGACGCAGCGCAATGGTCACGTCGCCGTCCTTCAACGTTATGATCATGGTGTTTTCCGGGTCGGCGGCATAGGCCGAGGCCGATGCTGTCACGAGACCGGCAAGCACGACGAGGAACGAGGCGAGCTTTTTCAGCTGCATGGTCTTCTCCGAGAAACCTATTTTGCGAATTTAGCGGTGAGCGCACCGGCAACGGCGGCCGGCACGAAAGGGCGGATGTCGCCGCCCATCGAGGCAATCTGGCGGACAAGTGTGGCGGTAATGGTTCTGACCGAGGGGCTGGCGGGCAGAAAAACCGTTTGCAGCTCAGGCGCCATCGTTTCGTTCATGCCGGCCATCTGCATCTCGTAGTCGAGATCGGTGCCGTCGCGCAGGCCGCGGATCATGATTGAGGCCCCCTGTTTCCTGGCCGCATCGATGACCAGCCCGTCGAAGGCGACCACCTTGATGCGTGTGCCGTCGCGGCCGAATTCGGCCTTGGTCGCGGCCTCGATCAGTTCGACCCGTTCCTCGAAGGAAAACAGCGGCTTCTTGCCGGGATGGATACCGATCGCCGCATAGACGATGTCCGCCACGGCCAGCGACGCCTTCAGCACGTCGAGATGGCCGTTGGTCAACGGGTCGAAGGAGCCGGCATAAAGGGCGATGCGCTCGGTCATGCCGGTGCTTCTAACGGGCGCGCGGACGGAACGCAAATCTCATTGATGCTATCCCCTTGAACCTTTTTGCAGGGATGAACGACAGATGAATGCGCCGATCACGAACGCTTCACGCAGCGTTCACTACCTTGCCCCTTTAAGAAGATGAAACCAAAGTCCCATGTAAGCGTTGTAGAGCGCAGGAGAACACGCACATGCTGATCTACATGCTCGCCACTGCAATGACCGTCGCTATGCTGATCGCCACTGTATTCGGGCTGCATCAGGAGGCCCAGCGCGTCCGCATTAAGACCAACGCCAAACGCTTCGAAGGGTTCGGCCCCCGCAAGCCTCACCGTCACTATTGAGTTAGCCTGAATTTGTTGCGACGCGCCGGCCGATTGGCCGGCGTTGCCATGTCTGTCCAAGCCAGACTTATTGCGCATCATCCGGGCCGGCATCGGCCGCCGGATCGATCTCGGCACCAACCTCGACGATTTCTTCCTCGTCCGATTGCGGCTCGGAAATCCGCTCGACCGAAACCACCTTCTCGCCTTCCGCCGTGTTGAAAATGGTCACGCCCTTGGTGGCGCGGCTGGCGAAGCGGATGCCATTGACCGGCACCCGGATAACGGTACCGCCGTCGGACACCAGCATGATCTGGTCGTCATTGCCGACCGGGAAGGTTGCCACCAGCCTGCCGATCTCGGCCGTCTTCGACACGTCGGTGGCCCGAATGCCCTTGCCGCCGCGTCCGGTCAGACGGAAATCATAGGACGATGAGCGCTTGCCGTAGCCGTATTCCGTCACCGTCAGCACGAACTGCTCATGCGCCTTGAGGAACTCGTAGCGCTCGTCCGACAGCTCCGCCTCCTCGCCGACCTCTTCGTTGGTCAAGGCGATCTCTTCCTCCTCGCCTGCCGGGATGCCGGCGGCCAGGCGCCGTTCGGCCACGACGCGCTTCAGATAGGCGGCGCGTTCGGCCGGCGGCGCATCGACATGCTCGATGACGGCCATAGAAATGACGCGGTCCGTTTCGGCCATGGCGATGCCGCGCACGCCGACCGAGTTGCGGCTCTGGAAGACGCGCACGTCGCCGACGGAAAAGCGGATGCACTGGCCGGAGCTGGCGGTCAGAAGCACGTCGTCATTGTCGGTGCAGGTCTCGACGCCGAGGATCTCGTCGCCCTCCTCCTCCAGCTTCATGGCGATCTTGCCATTACGGTTGACTTGGACGAAGTCAGAGAGCTTGTTGCGGCGCACCGTGCCGCGCGTGGTGGCGAACATCACGTCGAGCTCGCCCCAGCTCGTCTCATCTTCCGGCAACGGCATGATTGTGGTGATGCGCTCGCCCTGCTCCAGCGGCAGCATGTTGATCAGCGCCTTGCCGCGCGACTGCGGATTCCCGATCGGCAGTCGCCAGACCTTCTCCTTGTAGACGATGCCGCGCGAGGAGAAGAACAGCACCGGCGTGTGCGTATTGGCCACGAACAGGCGGGTGACGAAATCCTCTTCCTTGGTCGACATGCCCGAGCGACCCTTGCCGCCGCGGCGTTGCGCCCGGTAGAGCGACAATGGCACGCGCTTGATGTAGCCGGAATGGCTCACCGTCACGACCATGTCCTCGCGCTGGATCAGGTCCTCGTCTTCCATATCCGCGCCGCCCTCGCTCAGCTCGGTGCGGCGCGGCGTGCCGAATTCGTCGCGCACGGCCGCGAGCTCGTCCTTGACGATCTGCTGGACGCGGGCGCGGGACGACAGGATATCGAGATAGTCGACGATCTCGGCGCCGATCGTGTTCAACTCGTCGGCGATTTCGTCGCGGCCGAGAGCCGTCAGGCGCTGCAGGCGCAACTCCAGGATCGCGCGCGCCTGTTCCTCGGACAGATTGTAGGTGCCGTCCTCGTTGATGCGGTGGCGCGGGTCGTCGATCAGGAGGATCAGAGATTCGACGTCGCCGGACGGCCAGCGCCGCTCCATCAACTGCTCGCGCGCCGTCTGCGGGTCCGGCGCGGTGCGGATCAGCTTTATCACTTCATCGATGTTGGCGACGGCGATTGCGAGGCCGACCAGCACGTGGGCCCGGTCGCGCGCCTTGCGCAGCAGGAACTTCGTGCGCCGGGTGACCACCTCCTCGCGGAAGGACACGAATGCCCTCAGCATATCGGTCAGCGTCAGCAGTTCGGGCTTGCCGCCATTCAGCGCCACCATGTTGGCGCCGAAAGAGGTTTGCAGCGGCGTGAAGCGATAGAGCTGGTTGAGGATGACGTCGGCGACGGCGTCGCGCTTCAGCTCGACGACGACCCGATAGCCCTGGCGGTCGCTCTCGTCGCGAATGTCGGAAATGCCCTCGATGCGCTTGTCGCGTACCAGTTCGGCCATCTTCTCGATCATCGACGATTTGTTCACCTGGTAGGGAACCTCGGTGATGATGATCGATTCGCGGTCATTGCCGCGGGCCTCGATGTTGACCTTCCCGCGCATGACGATGGAGCCGCGGCCGGTCGAATAGGCGCTGTAGATGCCGGAGCGGCCGAGCACGATGCCGCCGGTCGGGAAATCCGGCCCCGGAATGATTTCCATCAGCGCCGGCAGGTCGATGGCCGGATTGTCGATGATCGCGATCGCGGCGTTGCAGACTTCCCCCAGATTGTGCGGCGGGATGTTGGTGGCCATGCCGACGGCGATGCCGCCCGAGCCATTGACCAGCAGATTGGGAAAGCGCGCCGGCAGAACCTTCGGCTCGCTGCCGGAAGCATCGTAAGTGTCCTGGAAATCGACCGTATCCTTGTCGATATCCTCCAGCAGTTCATGCGCGACCTTGGTCAGCCGCGACTCGGTGTAGCGCATGGCCGCCGGCGGATCGCCGTCGATCGAGCCGAAATTGCCTTGCCCATCGATGAGCGGCACGCGCAGTGACCAGTCCTGCGCCATGCGCACCAAGGCGTCATAGATCGAGGCGTCGCCATGCGGATGGTATTTACCCATCACGTCGGCGACCGGGCGCGCCGACTTCACATATTTGCGGTTCCAGTGATAACCGCTCTCATGCGCGGCGAAGAGAATGCGGCGATGCACCGGCTTCAGGCCGTCGCGCACGTCGGGCAGCGCGCGGCTGACGATCACGCTCATGGCGTAATCGAGATAGGATCGCTGCATCTCCTCGATGATCGAAATCGGCTCGATGCCGGTGGGGCCGCCGTCGGCGCCGCGCGGTGTTTTTTGGTCGGTCAAATCGGATCACAATCTAAACAGGAATCACTTGCCGTATATATAGGAAGCCGGGCCGAAACTCCAATGTCGACGGCACTTTTCCAGTGTCGATTTTGGCGGCGATTTCAAAAGGATACCGGTGATTGCGACGATATGGCCGAGATCTTTTCGGAGCCGTCGACGCAGAGGCCCGCCATCTCGTGTCAGCGGCGGCCCGCGCGGCGGGCGCGATAGCCACCGGGTGTCTCCCCCATTTCGCGCCGGAAGCGGCGATTGAAGGTCGAAAGGTCCCCGAAGCCGGCCTCGAAGGCGACGGTCGAGATAGCCTCGTCCGAAGCGCAAAGCCGCACCGCCGCCCGGTGCAGCCTGGTCCTCAGCAGAAACCGGTAAGGCGTCATGCCGGCAACCTGCCGGAATGTGCGCAGGAAATGATACGGACTGGTCGCCGTCTCCCGGGCCAGCACGGCCAGCGAAAGTGGCCGGTCGGCATCGATCTCGATACGCCGAACCGCCTCTGCGACCCGTTTCTGGTCGCGGCGGCTGGGTGTCCGCGCCACCTTGGTGGGCCCTGAGCTCGCGGCGACCACCGCCCCGGCAATGCGCAAGCCGAGTTCCTCGAAAGCAGCGGTTTCGCCCACATCGCGCGCGGCCTCCGCTTCGGCCAGCAGCGGCATCAGCGCCGGCATGGGCGGCAAGCGCGGCGTCTCGAACGCCAACGTCCTGGCGCCCGGTACGTCCTCCACGATCCGTTCCATATAGGCCGGAGCAAAATGGAAGGAGAGGCAGCGGTCGCCGGCGCCATGCTCGTGGCCGCATTCGTAGCATGTGCCGGGATTGCCGAGCAGCACCGCGCCTGGCGCAAGCATCGCGGTGCCCTGGCTGGCGCGGTAGCGGAAGGTGCCGTTGGTCACCGCGGCGATGCAGAATGTCCGGTGCTCTTCCTCGAACGGTCGGTCGCCGGCGCCCGCCGTGCACACCACGTCCGACACCTGCCAGCCTGGCCCCGAGGCAATGATCCTGTCGCTCGTCGTCATGGCCTGAAAGATAGCAATTTTTCCCAAGCGCAGAACCCTGTCCGGGCCTATCGCTTGCAGTCTCCTGACAGCATGAAGGCACCAGCCATGACCAACCAGCCCACTTTTACCGAAGCCCTTGATTGCGACGGGCCCGCCCCCGGCCTTGCCGAGAATTTGGATCTCTACGGCCGCTTCGTCGGCGCCTGGACTTTCGATGCCAGCCGTCATCTCGAGGACGGCACCGTGCTGACCGGACGCGGCGAGGTGCATTTCGGCTGGGTGCTGGAAGGCCGCGCGATCCAGGACGTCTGGATCCTGCCCGCGCGCGATGCCGGCCCCTCGCCTTCTCTCGGCAAATGGACCTTTTATGGCACGACCTTGCGCGTCTACGATCCCGGCGCAAACGCCTGGCATATCTTTTGGAGCGATCCCCGAAACCAATACTACAGCCGCCAACTCGGCCGCGCCGAGGGCGAAACGATTGTCCAAGTGGGCGCCGACGGCACCGGTTCCTCCGTACGTTGGAGCTTTTCACGGATCACGGAAAATTCCTTCCGCTGGCTCGGCGAGCGCTCGCACGACAATGGCGCGACATGGCGGCTCGAAGTGGAATTCCTGGCGCGGCGCTCTGACCGTACCTGATCAAGCAAGCCCGCGACGCAAATTCAAGCATTCCCTAGCTCTCCTTCGCGTCTCCCTCGGCCCAGCCCGGCTTTCGCAGGGTTCGCGAACCGTCTCCCCTCGGCCGGTTTCCTCCGCCCCTGCTTTGCTCTACCAATGTCGGGATGCGGGCTCAGCCCGGCGGGAGGGGTGAGAGATGCCGAGTTTCGACAGCCTGTTCAACGCCTTCGTCACCATTCTGGTGACCATCGACCCGCCGGGGCTGGCGCCGCTCTTTCTGGCGATAACGCGCGGCATGAACCGCGAGGAGCGCCAGCAGGTCTCGGTCCGCGCTTCGGTCATCGGCTTCCTTGTGATGGCGCTGTTCGCGGTTGCCGGCGCGTCGATCCTGTCGGTGTTCGGCATCACGCTGCCGGCCTTCCGGGTCGCCGGCGGCTTTTTGCTCTTCTTCATCGCTTTCGAAATGGTGTTCGAGCGCCGGCAGGACCGCAAGGAGAAGATCGGCGACGTCGCCATCACCAAGGACATGATCCACAACATCGCCGCCTTCCCGCTGGCGATCCCGCTGATCGCCGGCCCCGGCGCGATTTCGGCGACTGTGCTGCTCTCCGGCTCGTTTCAGGGCTTTGGCGCCCAGGCGGCACTGGTCGGCATCATCTTCGTCTGCCTCGCCATCACCTATCTCGTGTTCGTGCTGTCGGAGCGCATAGACCGCATCCTCGGCCAGACCGGCCGTTCGATCCTGACCCGCCTGCTCGGCGTTATCCTGGCGGCACTTGCCGTCCAGTTCGTGGCTGACGGCATCAAGGCGCTGATGGCCTCATAGGCCGCTTATTTTGCCGTCGTGTCGATAATTTCGAAATCGTGGGTAATGGCGGCGGTCTTGGACATCATGGCCGAAGCCGAACAGTATTTTTCGATCGAGAGATCGATCGCCCGCTTCACCTTGTCGGGCGACAGCGCCCTGCCCTTGACGATGAAATGCATATGAATGCGGGTGAACACCTTGGGATCGGTCTCGGCTCGGTCGGAATCGAGCTCGACCACACAGTCCTCGATCGCCTCGCGCCCCTTTTCGAGGATATGGACGACATCATAGGCCGAGCAGCCGCCGGTGCCGATCAGCACCAGTTCCATCGGGCTCGGCCCCGGCGTTCTCCCTTCAGGGCCGAACGCGGTCCCCAGTACGACCTTATGGCCTGTGCCGGACTCGCCGACGAAGGTGCGTTCCTCGACCCATTTGATGCGTGCTTTCAACTGATATTCCTTCCACTCGGGATCACGGTCTGGCTTGCGCGACGCCGAAGACCACGTCGTGCAAGATTCTGCCGGGCACCAGCGTAAAGACACCGGCACCCACCAGTGCAAAGATATACAACGCAATCATCGCCTTGCGGTGCTTGGCGACGCGGTGATTGCGTGCATGCCAGACCGCCAGCGGCACCGTGACCAGCACCAGGATCGACAAGAGATGGATCGGGCTGAAAGGGCCAATGAGCCGTATCTGCTGGATCCAGAAACTCGAGATGGCGACGGCCAGCATCAGCGCCGCCCAGAGATAGCCCATCGCGCGGTGGCGCAGCGTGCCTTTCGGCAGCGCCAGCTGCGCGCCGCCTATCGCCAGCGCGGCAAAGGCCGCGAACGCATGCCATGGGATCGGAGAACGTGCCGATAGGAGCGGTCCGAGCGACATCGTGCCCTCTCCTAAAATGCCCGTCACGCCGCGTCGATGCTCAGAACGGAATTTCGTCGTCCAGCTCGCGCGACGAACCGCCGCCGCCCTTGGGAGCACCGCCGCCACGATTGAAGCCTTCGTTCGGGCCGGACTGGCCGAAATCGGAACCACGGCTGCCGCCGCCGGAATAACCGCCGACCTGGCCGCCTTCGCCCTGGCCGCGCGCGTCGAGCATCTGCAGCTCGCCGCGGAATCTCTGCAGCACGACTTCCGTCGTGTATTTGTCGGCACCGGTCTGGTCTTGCCATTTGCGTGTCTGCAACTGGCCCTCGACATAAACCTTCATGCCCTTCTTCAGATACTGCTCGGCGACCTTGGCGATGCCCTCATTGAAGATGACGACATTATGCCACTCGGTCTTTTCCTTGCGCTCGCCGGAATTCTTGTCGCGCCAGCTTTCCGATGTTGCGATGCGGATGTTGACGACCGGCTCGCCAGAATTCAGGCGGCGGATCTCCGGGTCCGCTCCGAGATTGCCGACCAGAATGACCTTGTTGACGCTACCCGCCATGATACTTCTCCGCGCTCGCCCGAAACAAATTTTTGTCGCAGCACCTTACAGGTTGCGCACACCCGTTGCCTGCTGTGGCTGCCTTTTCCCACAAGGTTTTTGTTCTCTTTTCGTTCCTATATGCATCGCCGCTCATTGTCAAGGAATGGCAGCAATGCCGGAGCCGCCAGCTTCCCTTCATATGGGCCGTAAAACATCGCTTGCCAAATCGATAAGTATCGACTTATGCTTTCGCCATGATCGAAGCGGAAATTTTCCGGGCGCTGGCCGACCCCACCCGACGCGCCGTCTATGAACGCCTCGCCACCAGCGAGATGACGGTGTCGCAGCTGCGCACCGGCATGACGGTATCGCAGCCGGCTGTGTCGCAGCACCTGGCGGTGCTGCGCGGCGCAGGCCTGGTGGTCGAGCGGCGGGCGGGCCGCAACGCCTATTACCGCGCCGATCCGCAAGGGCTCGACCCGCTGCTTGGCTGGATCGAACGCTACCGGACGTTCTGGCCCGAGCGCATCGAAAAACTGAGGACGGTTCTCAAGGACATGGACCAATGACGCACGCACCAGTGACCGACGAAAGCCCTGCGCGGACCGCCCCCGACGCGATCGAGTTCGAGTGCGATCTCCCCGAGCCGCCGGAAAAGGTATGGCGGGCGCTGACCGTGCCCGAATTGCTTGCGGCCTGGATGATGCCCAACGACATCAATCCTGAGATCGGCAGCAATTTCGCCTTTGCCGGGCCGGATGCGCCGATCGAATGCGAGATCCTCGATGCCGAGCCCGGAAAAAGGCTTCGCTATTCCTGGCGGGAACAGCCGCGGCCCGACGAGGAACGGAACCCGCTCGACAGCATCGTCACCTTCACGCTCGCCCGCACCGTTTCGGGCGGCACGCATCTGCATATTATCCATGAAGGCTTTGCCCGTGCGGCGACATCCGCCGCCAGGCCCATGGTGACCATGGCAGGCGCCGGCTGCCGGCTTTCATTCGCTGCGCGTGCCTCCGGCCGCCGCCCCGCAGCCAATTCATTTTGCCTTCTGCAGCGCGCCGCTTGAGTGGCCGACACATGAAAAACGGAGAGAGACGATGACCGGTTTTGCCAATCTGGTGCCGATGGTGATCGAGCAGTCGAGCCGCGGCGAGCGCGCCTTCGACATTTTCTCGCGGCTGCTGCGCGAGCGCATCGTCTTTATCAACGGCGAGATCAACGACGGCATGTCGGCGCTGGTCTGCGCCCAGCTTCTGTCGCTGGAATCGGATAATCCCGACAAGGAGATCTCGCTTTACATCAACTCGCCTGGCGGCGTGGTGACCAGCGGCTTCGCCATCTACGACACGATGCAATATGTCAGCTGTCCGGTGTCGACGGTGTGCATGGGCTTTGCCGCCTCGATGGCTTCGTTCCTGCTGATGGCTGGCACGCCGGGACGGCGCATCGCGCTGCCCAACGCCAGCCTCGTCCTGCACCAGCCGCTGGGCGGCTTCCAGGGTCAGGCATCGGACATCCAGCGTCACGCCGAAGGCATTCTGCGCACCAAGCGGCAGATGACTGAGCTCTATGCGCGCCATTGCGGCCGCACCTATGAAGAGGTCGAGCGCACGCTCGACCGGGACTATTTCATGACCGCCGAGGAAGCGAAGGCATGGGGTCTCGTCGATCATGTCTACGACACCCGCAAAAAGGCGGCGTGACCGGCACAAGCACGATGAATTGCGACGGCCCCGCCGTCCGGCGATTTGATGACCGCCGGTCTGGCCACCTCGGCGGGGCGGCGCTATAACCGGCCGATGATCGACAGCCGCTTATTCCAACCTTGGCGTCTTGCCGTCACTATTTTCGCCGGTGCGCTCATGCTGGCCGGCGGCGCCTTTGCCAACGACAGCCAGAAAGGCAGCCTGCCCGGTGTGGCCGGCGATTATCGCATCGCCAAGCCGGCCCCGCAGCCCGAACCCGATGACGCCTTCCCCGCCAACGGCAACGGCCGGTTCAAGATCGGCGATACCGATGTCAGGATTTCCGGCAGCATCACGGTCGATGTCGGCGCCGGCGGGATCAAACCGCCGCGGTAGCTGACATGTCGGGGCCGTCATTACCTCCGCGTTCCCCCAAAAGAGCAGCCCCGCCGTGCTTTTAGCAAACGGACGGGGCTTTTCTGGATCTATAATCCAATCTTTCGCCGGGAATGTTTTACCGGCTTTCGATTTCGGATGCTTCGCGGCGTTCAGCCGACGATCCGACCAGTAGTCTCTGATTTTGGTGCATCCGGCAAGGTCACGTCGGAAGGCGCTCGCGTCTCCCTGGCATTCATGCCTGCCGCGGCTCCAGTTACTGCTGGAGCCTCAAGGGACTGTCCGGTGGCGTCATGCTCCACTCCTGTGTCCATTGCGACAATCGTCGTCAGAAGCACTGATCGCAATAGCCCGCGGCGTCTCGCAGGCCACCTTTGGGCGACGAGGCCATCGAAAGACAGCCGGCTTCATTGACGTGTGGAGTCTGCTCCCCTCGGCCGGGGACGTCAACCGCTCGATGTCCGATCGGAAAAAATGTGATCGAGCGACATATCCCCCGATGGGAACCACGCCGCCTGCTCCACCGCTTTTGTCAGGAGCGTGTTCGGTCTTTGTTCTTTCCGCTTGCCCGTTCGTGCGAAAGACGGTTAAACGACTTGGTCGAGAATTGTGGCGTCTCTCGACGCGGCGGCAAAAATACCTACATAGGGGACGGCCGGGGAAAACCCGCCGATCCCACAAATTCCAGATCTGAGGCGGCGACCGGCAATGGCCGACCATAAATATCTTTCCATTCGCGGGGCGCGCGAACACAATCTGAAGAATGTCGATCTCAACCTGCCGCGTGACAGCCTGATCGTCATGACGGGCCTGTCGGGCTCCGGCAAATCGTCGCTTGCCTTCGACACCATCTATGCCGAAGGCCAGCGCCGCTATGTCGAGAGCCTGTCGGCCTATGCGCGGCAATTCCTCGAAATGATGCAGAAGCCGGATGTCGACCAGATCGACGGCCTTTCGCCGGCCATCTCCATCGAGCAGAAGACCACTTCGAAGAACCCGCGCTCGACGGTCGGCACCGTCACCGAGATATACGACTACATGCGGCTTCTGTTCGCGCGTGTCGGCGTACCCTATTCGCCCGCCACCGGACTGCCGATCGAGAGCCAGACGGTGTCGCAGATGGTCGATCGCGTGCTGGCGGTCGAGGAAGGCACGCGCCTGTTCATCCTGGCGCCGATCGTGCGCGGCCGCAAAGGCGAGTACCGCAAGGAATTGCTCGAGCTGCAGAAAAAGGGATTTCAGCGCGTCAAGGTCGACGGCGTCTTCTATGAGATCGCTGATGTGCCGCCACTCGACAAGAAATACAAGCACGACATCGACGTGGTCGTGGACCGCATCGTCGTGCGTGGCGACCTCGCAACGCGCCTTGCCGATTCCATGGAGACCGCGCTGAAGCTCGCGGAGGGGCTGGCGGTGGCGGAGTTCGCCGATAAGCCGCTCGATGCCAGTCAGACGGGCGAGGATTCGGTCAACAAGTCGAAGAACGAGACGCATGAGCGCATCCTGTTCTCGGAAAAATTCGCCTGTCCGGTCTCCGGCTTCACCATTCCCGAGATCGAGCCCAGGCTGTTCTCGTTCAACAACCCGTTCGGCGCCTGCCCGACCTGCGACGGGCTGGGCAGCCAGCGCGCCATCGATCCCAATCTGGTCGTCCCCGACGAGAACGTCTCGCTGCGCGACGGCGCCGTCAGCCCATGGGCGAAATCGACTTCACCCTACTACGTGCAGACGCTGGAGGCTCTCGGCAAGGCTTACGGCTTCAAGCTCGGCGACAAGTTCAAGGATTTGACCGGGGAAGCCCAGGAAGCCATCCTGCGCGGCACAGGCGAGCGCGAGATCACCTTCCAGTATGATGACGGCCTGCGCTCCTACAAAACGACCAAGACCTTCGAGGGCGTCATCCCCAACCTCGAGCGGCGCTGGAAAGAGACCGAATCCGCCTGGATGCGCGAGGAAATCGAGCGCTTCATGTCGGCCACCCCCTGCCCGGCCTGTCGTGGCTACAGGCTGAAGCCGGAAGCGCTGGCGGTGAAGATCGCCGGCAAGCACATCGGCGAAGTGACCGAACAGTCGATCCGCAAGGCCGACCAGTGGTTCACCGACCTGCCGGCGCAGCTCAACGACAAGCAGAACGAGATCGCCGTGCGCGTGCTCAAGGAAATCCGCGAGCGGCTGCGCTTCCTCAACGACGTCGGCCTCGATTATCTCACTTTGTCGCGCAATTCCGGCACGCTGTCGGGCGGCGAGAGCCAGCGCATCCGGCTGGCATCGCAGATCGGCTCCGGCCTCACCGGCGTGCTCTACGTGCTGGACGAACCGTCGATCGGCCTGCACCAGCGCGATAATGCGCGCCTGCTCGACACGCTGAAGCACCTGCGCGACATCGGCAACACGGTCATCGTGGTCGAGCATGACGAGGACGCCATCCTGCATGCCGACTACGTCGTCGACATCGGCCCGGCCGCCGGCATCCATGGCGGCGAAATCATTGCCCAGGGCACGCCTCAGCAGGTGATGGCCAACCCGAATTCGATCACCGGCAAATACCTTTCGGGCGAGCTCGAAGTGGCGACACCAGCGGTTCGCCGCGAGGCGAAGAAGAACCGCCGCCTGAAAGTCGTCGGCGCGCGCGGCAACAATCTGAAGAACGTCACCGCCGAAATTCCGCTCGGCACCTTCACCGCCGTCACCGGCGTATCGGGCGGCGGCAAATCGACCTTCCTGATCGAAACGCTTTTCAAGGCGGCCTCGCGCCGCATCATGGGCTCGCGCGAGCATCCGGCCGAGCACGACCGCATCGAGGGCTTGGAGTTCCTCGACAAGGTCATCGACATCGATCAGTCGCCGATCGGACGGACCCCGCGCTCCAACCCCGCCACCTATACCGGCGCCTTCACGCCGATCCGCGATTGGTTCGCGGGCCTGCCCGAGGCCAAGGCGCGCGGCTACCAGCCGGGCCGCTTCTCCTTCAACGTCAAGGGCGGCCGCTGCGAGGCCTGCCAGGGCGACGGCGTTATCAAGATCGAGATGCACTTCCTGCCCGACGTCTACGTCACCTGCGACGTCTGCCACGGCAAGCGCTATAACAGAGAGACGCTCGACGTGCTGTTCAAGGGCAAGTCGATCGCCGACGTGCTCGACATGACGGTCGAGGAAGGCGTCGATTTTTTCGCCGCCGTGCCCGGCGTGCGCGACAAGCTCGACACGCTGAAGCAGGTCGGCCTCGGCTACATCCATATCGGCCAGCAGGCGACGACGCTGTCGGGCGGCGAGGCGCAGCGGATAAAACTCGCCAAGGAGCTGTCGCGCAAGGCGACCGGCAAGACGCTCTATATCCTGGACGAGCCGACCACTGGCCTGCACTTTCACGATGTCGCCAAGCTGCTGGAAGTGCTGCACGAACTGGTCGATCAGGGCAACACGGTGGTGGTGATCGAGCACAATCTCGAAGTGATCAAGACCGCCGACTGGGTGCTCGACCTCGGCCCCGAGGGTGGCGATGGCGGCGGCGAGCTGGTCGCCTCCGGCACGCCGGAAGCGATCGTGCGCGAAAAACGCAGCTACACCGGCCAATTCCTCAAGGAATTGCTGGAGCGACGCCCCGGAGGCAAGCGCGAAGCAGCGGAGTGATGGCGGGCTGGCGTTGGGAATCTCCGGAATGAAGATCAGGAAAGCCCTCGCCCCGGATGTCACCGCCGTCATGACTCTGACCACGGATGCCTACGCGCCCTACACCGCGCTGTTGGGCGCGCCGCCGATCCCGGTCACCGAAGACTATGCGCCGCGCATCGAACGCGGCGAGGCCTGGCTGCTGGAGAGTGGCGGCGACCTGGCCGGGCTGATCGTCCTGGAGCGGCACGAAGACCACGCGATGATCTTCTCCGTCGCGGTGGCGCCAGGATTTCAGGGCAAGGGCTTCGGCATCGCATTGTTGAAACATGCGGATCAGCAGGCGCGCCTGTGGGGCGTGCCGGAGGTGCGGCTCTACACCAATGCGAAAATGGAGCGCAACATCGCGCTCTATTTGGCCTACGGCTATCGCGAAACGGGTCGCCGGCCCAATCCCTACCGGCCAGGATGGGTGCTCGTCGACATGGCCAAGCCGGTCGACGAGGTCACGGCGGCCTGATTTTTCTGAACGCGGCCAGATTTCTGAAACGGGAGGACGACAATGAGCAAATCGGGAACAATCCGCGCCGGCATGGGCGGCTGGACCTTCGAGCCGTGGGACACGTCCTTCTACCCGGAAAAACTCCCCAAGGCCAAGCAGTTGCAATACGCCAGCCGGCAGGTACCGAGCATCGAGGTCAACGGCACCTACTATTCCAGCTTCAAGGAACCGACCTTCGTCAAATGGGCCAATGAGGCCCCCGACGGTTTCGTCTACTCGCTGAAGGGCAACCGCTTCGTCACCAACCGCCGCGTGCTGGGCGAAGCCGGTGAATCGATGATGCGTTTCCTTGGCTCCGGCGTCGCCGCGCTCGGCGATAAGCTTGGGCCGATCCTTTGGCAGTTCGCGCCGACAAAGAAATTCGATCCCGACGATTTCGAGGCGTTTCTGAAGTTGTTGCCGGAAAGCCAAGACGGTATCGCGTTGCGCCACGCGCTCGAAGTTCGCAACGACAGTTTCATCGTGCCGGAATTCCCGGCGCTCGCGCGCAAATACAAGGCGGCCATCGTCTATGCCGATCACGCAAAATATCCTGATATCGCCGATATCACCGGCGATTTCATCTATGCGCGGCTGCAGACCGGCTCGGATGACAATCCCGACTGCTACACGCCAAAAGGCCTCGATGAATGGGCGGCGCGGGCCAAGGTCTGGGCGGAAGGCAAGCAGCCGGCCGATTTGCGGCGCGCCGACCCTGCTACCGACGCGCCGGTGCAACCGCGCGACGTGTTCGTCTACTTCATCACCGAGGGCAAGGTGCGCGCGCCCTTCGGCGCCATGGCGCTGATGAAGCGAGTGACAGAAACCAGCTAAGCGGCGAGCCTCTGCGGCTATTTCCATTTGCATGAATTGCCGGCGTCAACAGCCTCTGTCGGAACCTCAAGGCGTCATCGTCGTTTTGCCTTGGTGGCGGGTTCCCGCGCGGGAAAACCAGCAGAAAAGCGAGGAAGGATGGCTGTCATCCTTATCGGTGCGTTTCTCATCGTCGCCGGCGTTGTGTATATGGCGGGCGCAGCTCTCAGGCGTGGACGGCTCAGCGATCCGGCACCTGCAGCTTCGGATCGACGGATGCCAAATCTCGCAACGCAGACCCCGACGCTTGAGCCACGCCGGCGCGGCCTCGGTTTCCTAGGCGTGTCACAGAATTGGCCGGGTCTGCTGATGATGGCGGTCGGTGCGGTTCTGCTCCTGTCGGCGGTAGTCCTCTGACGCCGTGCAAGCTTGGCTTTTTCCCCGCGATCGTAACCTTATCGACACTTCCTTGCGTCATGACTCCAGCAACGTCAGGCTGCAGGGTCGTCGCGGGCAAGGAACGAGGGGCATGTCGCTCGACTACAACTCACTTCTGCTGGCGGTCGGTTTCTCCGCTGCCTGCCTGAGCCTGACGCTGTTCGGCACATGGCTCACCGCCCGCACCGACAAGTTCCTGCTCACCTGGGCGCTCAGCGCCTTGCTGGTGGTGGGCGAGGTCTTCACCTATGACGCCTATATCGACGCGCCCAGGCGCGGCCTCGGCATCGCCACCTTCACCTTGCTGCTGGTCGGCTTCTCCATGATGCTGGGCGCCGCCTACCAATTCAGAAGCGGCGGCTCGCCGATCCCCAGAGTTTTAATCGGCAGCGGCATTTCGCTGGCGGTGGCGCTGCCGCCCATGGCTCTCGGCTATGACGGGCTCGGTTTCATGTTCGAGAACCTGTTCGCGGCCCTGCTCCTGTTCGCAACCGCCGCCGAATACTGGAAGGGCCGCGCCGAGGCCCCAGCGCTTACCATCGGCGCCGCCGCACTCTATTCAGCGACCGCCATGTCCTTCCTGCTCTGCGCGACGGTTTTGGCATGGGACGGCAAGCTGATCATGAGCCATGCGCCAAGGAACTGGGCCGAGGATCTCAGCCTCATCGTCGTCATCGCCAGCATGACCGGCATCGGCGCCTTGTCGCTGGCCCTCAACCAGGGGCGTCTGGCGGGGCATCACCGCCGCAACGCGCTGACGGATCAGCTGACCGGCCTGCTCAACCGCCGCGCGCTGTTCGACCTCTTTGGCGATTCTCCCGTCGGCGCCTTTACCGCCGTGGTCGTGTTCGACCTCGATAGCTTCAAGGCCATCAATGACGAGTTCGGCCACGCGACGGGCGATGAGGTGCTGAAAGTGTTCGCCAAGGAGCTTGCCGGCAACCTTCGCCCGACCGATGTCGCCGCGCGCATGGGCGGCGAGGAGTTCGCGGTGGTGCTAAAGCGGACTTTGCCCGAAACAGTGGAAAACACGGCCGAGGCGATACGGACCTCGTTCGCCGCGCGCCGCATCGACACCGAGAACGGTCCCCTGACGTGCACCGTCAGCGCCGGCTTTGCTTTCGGCACCAAAGAGGGCCTGAGCTTCGACAAGGTGCTTAGCGCCGCCGACAAGGCGCTCTATGCCGCCAAGCGCGGCGGCCGCAACCGCGTCACCGCCTCTCCATTCCGGCGCGCTAGCTGACCAAGCGCATCAATGCCGTGCCCATCATTGTTGAATGGCCGAATGCGGCTTTTACGCCGCCATGACAATTTCATTGAAGGCATCGAGGTCGACATAGAAGACCTTGGTGATCTCCTCGATCAGCTCGTCGTGGTCATAGCCCTGGGACTTCAGAATGTTGATGGCTGTGATGATGTCGACGCGCTCTGTGAGCCGCCGCTTCTGGTAGTCCTCGACGTAACGTTCCATGGCTGCCCCTTGGCCTGTATGCCCAAACGCGTTGAACGACAGAGATCGCAGGGACGATGCTAGGAACGCATGCTTGCGCGGAACTTGCCCGTCGCCCACCTCGATCTGCGACAAACCAGACTGATACGGAAGCGGCCGACTCACAAAGCCATCAGAAGACTAGCATGTAGTATTGAGCGTGCCAGCGGGTGTTGAAGAAAGGTTGAGCAATCTTTCATCAGGAGATGGATTTACACCGTCAGGAACTTCCTGACATCCGCCCGGTCGAGATCTTCCGCAGGACCAGTATGGACGATCTGGCCGCGGTCCATGATGTTGACCTCGTCGGCGAGTTCGCGGCAGAAGTCGAGATATTGCTCCACGAGAAGAACCGCAATTCCGACCTGGTCGCGCAAATAGCGGATGGCGCGGCCGATGTCCTTGATAACGGACGGCTGGATACCTTCCGTCGGCTCATCGAGCACCAGAAGCTTGGGCCGCATCACCAGCGCCCTGCCGATGGCGAGCTGCTGCTGCTGGCCGCCGGAGAGATCGCCGCCGCGGCGGCCAAGCATCTGCTTGAGCACCGGAAACAATTCGAAGACATGCGCCGGCACGTTGCGGTCGGCCCGTTTCAGGGGCGAGAATCCCGATTCAAGGTTTTCCCGCACGCTGAGCAGCGGAAAGATCTCCCTGCCCTGCGGCACGAATGCGATGCCCGACCGGGCGCGGTCATACGCCGCGCTCCGGTCGAGCGCCTTCCCCTCGAAGGCAACGCTTCCGCTCGTCAGCCTGTGGTGGCCGACGATCGATCTCATCAAACTGGTCTTGCCGACGCCATTGCGGCCGAGCACGCAAGTGATCTTGCCGGCGCCCGCCTTCAGCGACACGCCGCGCAGCGCCTGGGCGGCGCCGTAGTGGAGCGTGGCATCGGAAACTTCGAGCATGTCAGCGCCTTCTCCAGAACCGAAGGAAGGCAAGATCGAAGCGATGGAATTGCACCCGCCAAACCATGCTCATCTCCCCAGATAGACTTCGACGACGCGTTCATCGGCAGATACGAAATCGAGCGTGCCTTCTGAAAGCACCGAGCCCTCATGCAGGCAGGTGACCTTGACGCCGAGCTCGCGCACGAAATGCATGTCATGCTCGACGACGATCACTGAATGGTCGCGGGCGATCTCCTTGAGCAGGCGCGCGGTTTCCTCGGTTTCGGCGTCGGTCATGCCGGCGACCGGCTCGTCGACCAGCAGCAGCTTCGGGTCCTGCGCCAGGAGCATGCCGATCTCCAGCCACTGCTTCTGCCCATGGCTGAGATTGGCGGCGAACTCGTCGCGTTTGTCGCCGAGCCGGATGGTCCCGAGGATGTCATCGATCCGCCGCGTCTCGGCGGGCGAGCGTCGATGGAACAGCGCCGGGAAGATCGAGCGCGGCCCCTTCAGCGCCAGCATCAAATTTTCCTCGATCGTATGGCTTTCGAAAACCGTCGGCTTCTGGAATTTGCGGCCGATGCCCATCATGGCGATCTCGGCCTCGTCATGGCAGGTGAGATCGACCTGGCCGTCGAAGAACACCTCGCCCTCGTCGGGCCGTGTCTTGCCGGTGACGATGTCCATCATCGTGGTCTTGCCGGCGCCGTTGGGGCCGATGATGGCGCGCATCTCGCCTTTGTCGAGCACCAGCGACAGATTGTTGATGGCGCGAAAGCCGTCGAAGGAAACCGAGACGCCGTCGAGATAGAGAATGGTGTTCGACTTCGACATCGCTCGTTACTCCGCCGGCTGTGGTTCGAGGCTGGACGAGGACCATTCGCCGGGTGTTTTGGCCGCCGCCTGCACGACTTTGGACGGCGCGATTTCACCATCGGCGCCGGCCTCCTCGGCCAACGATGCCGCGCGCAGCGCCTTGGCGTTGCCGCGCCAGCTATCCCACATGCCGATGATGCCTTTCGGCAAGAGCAGCGTCACGGCGACGAACACGCCGCCGAGTGCGAACAGCCACAGTTCAGGCAGCACGCCGGTGAACCAGGATTTTCCGGCGTTGACCAGCAGCGCACCGATGATCGGCCCGATGATGGTGCCGCGCCCGCCGACCGCGGCCCAGATCACCACCTCGATCGAATTGGAGGGTTCGAATTCGCCCGGATTGATGATGCCGACCTGCGGCACGTAAAGCGCGCCCGCGACGCCGGCCATGACAGCTGAAACCGTGAAGGCGAACAACTTCACATTCTCAGCCCGCCAGCCGAGGAAGCGGGTGCGGCTTTCGGCATCGCGCACCGCCATCAGCAGCTTGCCGTATTTGGAGCCGACGATCGCCCAGGTGACGAAGACGCCGAGCGCAAGCATCACCGCGCTGGCCGCGAACAGCGCCGAGCGGGTCACGTCGGCCTGGACGTTGAAGCCCAGAATGTCCTTGAAATCGGTCAGGCCGTTGTTGCCGCCGAAGCCCATGTCGTTGCGGAAGAAGGCGAGCAGCAGCGCATAGGTCATCGCCTGTGTGATGATCGAGAGATAGACGCCTGTGACGCGGCTGCGGAAGGCGAACCAGCCGAAGACGAAGGCGAGCAGGCCGGGCACCGCGAGCACCATGAGGCCGGCGAACCAGAAATGGTCGAAGCCGGTCCAGAACCAGGGCAGCTCCTTGTAGTTCAGGAATACCATGAAATCAGGCAGGATCGGGTTGCCATAGACGCCGCGCGAGCCGATCTGGCGCATCAGATACATGCCCATCGCGTAGCCGCCGAGCGCGAAGAAGGCGCCGTGGCCGAGCGAAAGGATGCCGCAATAGCCCCAGACAAGATCGAGCGCCAAGGCAAGCAGCGCGTAGCAGAGATATTTGCCGGTCAGCGCCACGATATAGGGCGGGACGTAGAAGGCGCTCGTCGGTGACACAGCAAGATTGAGCAGAGGGCCGACGATCGCGGCCGCGAGCAGGATGAAAATGGTGATGGCGATGCGGCGGTCCGCGCCCGCGGCGAAGAAGCGTCCCGACATCATGCTTCCACCGCCCTGCCCTTGAGCGCGAACAGGCCGCGCGGGCGCTTCTGGATGAACAGGATGATCAGCACCAGCACGACGATCTTGCCGAGCACGGCGCCGGCATAGGGTTCCAGGAACTTGTTGACGATGCCCAGCGAAAAGGCGCCGACCAGCGTGCCCCACAGATTGCCGACGCCGCCGAAGACGACGACCATGAAACTGTCGATGATGTAGCCACGGCCGAGATTGGGCGAGACATTGTCGATCTGGCTGAGCGCCACGCCGGCAATGCCGGCAATGCCGGAGCCGAGCGCGAAGGTCAGCGCGTCGACCCATGGCGTCCTGATGCCCATGGAGGCGGCCATGCGGCGGTTGGCAGTGACGGCGCGCATCTGTAGGCCCCAGGGGGTGCGCTTCATCACATAGAGCAGCACGGCAAAGACGCTAAGCGCGAAGACCAGGATCCAGAGCCGGTTCCAGGTGATGGCAAGCTGGCCGACATCGAACGAACCCGACATCCAGGAGGGATTGCCGACCTCCTGGTTGGTCGGCCCGAAGATCGAGCGCACTGCCTGCTGCAGGATTAGCGAAACGCCCCATGTCGCCAGCAGCGTCTCCAGCGGCCGGCCGTAGAGGAAGCGGATAATGCCGCGCTCGATGGCGAGGCCGACAAGCCCCGCGACCAGGAAGGCGAGCGGCAGCGCGATCACCAGCGACCAGTCGAACAGGCCGGGAAAGGATGTACGGATCACCTGCTGGACAACGAAGGTCGTGTAGGCGCCGAGCATGACCATCTCGCCATGCGCCATGTTGATGACGCCCATGACGCCGAAGGTGATGGCAAGCCCGATCGCCGCCAGCAGCAGCACCGAGCCCAGCGAAATGCCGTACCAGATGTTCTGTCCGGCGTCCCACAGGGCCAGCGTCGAATTGATGTTGGCGATTGCCGCGGTCGCCGCTTCCTTCACTGCGCCCGAGGCTTTGGCCTCTGCCGAGGTGAGCAGCGATACCGCATCGCGGTCGCCGCGCGCGCCGATCAGGGCGATTGCCGCGAGCTTGTCGGCATCAGGCAGATCCGAGCTCAGAATCGACGCGGCACGAGCCTGTTCCAGCAAGGTCTTGACACTGGCGACCGTCTCATTGGCGATCGCAGCGTCGAGCGGCTCGATGTTTGCGGAATCGGGCGTCTTGAACATGGTGTCGGCGGCGGCGAGCCGCACGGCCGGATTCTTGGCGCCAAGCGTCAGCGTGCCCAGCGCATCGCGGATGGTGCGGCGCAGCGTGTTGTTGACCTTGATCTTGGTGATGTCGTCCTTGGCTGCTTCACCGGATGGCTCACCGCTCAGCGGGTCGAAAAGCTGGACCCGTTCGCCGCCTTCCTTGCCTACGAAGACCAGGGAATCGATCTTGCGGATGTAAAGATTGCCATCGGCGAGTGCCGCAAGAGGCCGCTCCACTGCCGGATCGCCGGTCGCCGCCAGGTGGTGAACGACAGCTCCCGTCTCCGAAAAACCCTTGGCGGCGGCGAACTTGGCGATGATGCCACGCAGATCGGCTTCGCCGGCGCCCGATGACGACAGCGTCGCCAGCAAGAACAGCAGTGTCAGGCCAAGTGCGCGGAAAAGGTTCATCGGCGTCAGGCGACTCTTCAGGGTTGAGTTGGACGTCCGGACGGCGAAGGAACCGTCCGGACGCTCGCGGTCATGGGCATGGACCTGAAGGTCCAGCCCGGGAGGATCAGTTTGTACCCTTGCCGCCGCATTTGCCGGTGGCGACATTGAAGTTGCCGCAGGACAGAGGCGCCCGCCAATCGGAGATCAAGTCCTTGGAGTCGGGCAGGTAATCCGACCACTCGTCGCCCATCACCAGCCCCGGCGTGCGCGAGACCGTCTCGAACTGGCCGTCGGCCTGGATTTCACCGATCAGCACCGGCTTGGTGATGTGATGGTTCGGCATCATCGTCGAGTAGCCGCCGGTCAGGTTCGGCACCGAGACGCCGACCATGGCGTCAATCACCTTGTCCGGATCGGTGGTGCCGGCCTTCTCGACCGCCTTCACCCACATGTTGAAGCCGATATAGTGGGCCTCCATCGGGTCGTTGGTGGTGCGCTTGTCGTTCTTGATGAACTTGTGCCAGTCGGCGATGAACTTCTTGTTCTCGGGCGTGTCGACGCTCTCGAAGTAGTTCCAGGCGGCGAGATGGCCGACCAGCGGCGCCGTGTCGAGACCGGCAAGCTCCTCCTCGCCGACCGAGAAGGCCATGACCGGGATGTCCTCGGCCTTGATGCCCTGGTTGCCCAGTTCCTTGTAGAACGGCACGTTGGCGTCGCCGTTGACGGTGGAGACGACGGCGGTCTTCTTGCCGGCCGAACCGAACTTCTTGATTGCCGAGACTTCGGTCTGCCAGTCCGAGAAACCGAACGGCGTGTAGTTGACCATGATGTCTTCCGCCGCGACGCCCTTGGCCTTCAAATAGGCCTCGAGGATCTTGTTGGTGGTGCGGGGATAGACATAGTCGGTGCCTTCCAGCACCCATCGCTTCACCGAGCCGCCATCCTCGCTCATCAGATAGTCGACGGCCGGAATGGCCTGCTGGTTCGGCGCCGCGCCCGTATAGAACACGTTGCGCTCGCTCTCCTCGCCCTCATACTGGACTGGATAGAACAGGATGTTGTCGAGTTCCGAGAACACCGGCAGCACCGATTTGCGCGACACCGAGGTCCAGCAGCCGAACACCGCCGCGACCTTGTCCTTGGAGATCAGCTCGCGCGCTTTCTCGGCGAAGAGCGGCCAGTTGGACGCCGGATCGACGACGACCGCTTCGAGCTTCTTGCCGAGCAGGCCGCCCTTGGCATTCTGCTCGTCGATGAGCATCAGCATGGCATCCTTCAGCGTCGTCTCCGAAATCGCCATCGTGCCGGACAGCGAATGGAGGATGCCGACCTTGATCGTGTCGTCGGCCGCCTTCGCGGGCGCCGACATCGACAGGCCGGCAGCGACCACGCCCGCCGAAAACATTTTTGTTATTGTCGAGAAATTACCCCTCATGCCTGACACTCCCAAGCTGATTGATTGCAACGCAACACTACGAAGCAACCCCCATGCCAATCGCCGAGGCGGTTTCGTGGAAGGAGTTAATGCTCAATGTTATCAGCGGCTTGATGTATCGTACTTAGAGAAATCGTGAGCGCCCGGTTAAAAATTGGTTGAGAGAAATTTGCGCAGCGCACACGGTTTTTGCCTAATTTTCGTCCAATTTCTCCAAATGCCTAGATTTTGATCTCCGGACGCGGGCCGCACGCGACAAATATTGCGGTACGGCACACAAATGGGGCAAGTTCGCCCCTCAACCGAGCGACGTCATGGCATCCGGAATTTCACGCATCTCTACCGGCCTATTGTTTCTGGCGGCGGCGACCGGGGCGGCGCGAGCCGACTTCAGCGACGGCAAGATGCCCGACGGCATTTATCATTGCGAGGTCTACCTGCTCGGCATGTTCCTCAACCTCGGCGACATCACCATCAAGGGAAACGTCTATACCGGCCCAGTCACCTTCGGGACCGCCCAGCAGGGCTACAATTACCAGATGGACGCAAATGGGGTGATCTCCTGGCTGGGACCGCTCGGCGGCTACACCGCCGGCGGCAACTCGTTGTCCCTCACTCAGGCAACTCTGGATGGTCAGGGCCCGCCCTCGTTCGACATCATCATGAGACAGCCCGACGGCGCCTTCACCGCCTCGACCTGCACCAAGGGCTGAAAGTCGAGAAAAATGGCGCGGAACCCCGGTCGGGGCTCCGCGCCAGCAGGCAGTCGGGAGGTGGAACTAGATGCTTCTCGCTGACATTTGGCTGGCGATGTAATCGGCCTGCCGGATCGCCAGCGAGACGATCGTCAGCGTCGGGTTCTCGGCCGCGCCTGTCGTGAACTGGCTGCCGTCGGAAACGAACAGGTTATTGATGTCGTGCGTCTGGCCGTGCTTGTTGACGACGCCTTCGGCCGCCTTCTCGCTCATCCGGTTTGTGCCGAGATTATGGGTGGAAGGATAAGGCGGCGTCGGGAAAGTACGCGTCGCTCCAACCGCATCGTAGAGCGCCGTGGCCTGTTTGTAGGCATGATCGCGCATCGCCGTATCGTTGGGATGATCGTCGAAATGCACATCGGCGATCGGCATGCCGTGCTCGTCCTTTTCGTCGGCATGCAGCGTGATGCGGTTTTCTTCGCGCGGCATGTCCTCGCCGACGATCCACAGCCCTGCCATGTGGTCGTAGTGGTCGAGCGCGGTGGTGAAGGAGCGGCCCCAAGCGCCGGGATCGAGGAAGGCCGCCATAAACGGCAGGCCGAGCGAAAGCGTCTCGAATTCGTAGCCGCCGACGAAACCGCGCGATGGATCATGCCGCGCCTCGTCGCGGATGATGCCGGCCATCGTGGTGCCGCGATACATGTGCACCGGTTTGTCGAAGATGGCATAGACCGAGCCGGTGGTGTGGCGCATGTAGTTCTTGCCCACCTGCCCCGATGAATTGGCGAGCCCGTCAGGGAACTTGCTCGAAGCCGAATTGAGCAGCAGGCGCGGGCTTTCAATCGAATTGCCGGCGACGGCGACGATGCGGGCCTTCTGCTCCTGCAGCTTGCCGTCCTTGTCGGCATAGACGACGCCGGTCACCTTTCCCGAGGCGTCATGGTTGATCTTGACGGCCATGGCGTTCGGCCTCACCTCGAGATGGCCTGTCGCTTCGCCTTTCGGGATCTCGGTGTAGAGCGTCGACCATTTGGCGCCCCATTTGCAGCCCTGGAAGCAGAAGCCGGTCTGCTGGCAGGACATCCGGTCGTCACGCTCGACCGAATTGATCGCCATGTTGCCGGTGTGACATTCCTTGTAGCCGAGCTTGTCGGCGCCAGCCTTCAACAGCTTGAAATTATTGTTGCCCGGCAGCCTCGGCCAGTCATTGGTGCCGGTGACGCCCATCTTGGCTTCGGCCTTGGCGTAGTAGGGCTCCATCTCGGCCAGTGTCACCGGCCAATCGAGCAGGTTCGCGCCCTCCACCTTGCCGTAGGTCGAGGCGGTCTTGAACTCATGCTCCTGGAAGCGCAGCGAAGCGCCGGCCCAGTGCGTGGTCGAGCCGCCGACCGATTTCACGATCCAGGCCGGCAGGTTCGGAAAATCCCTGGCTACGCGCCAGTCGCCCGAAGTCGTGCGCTTGTCTTTCCAGGCGAGTTGGGCAAAGGAGTCCCACTCGTCATTGATGAAGTCGTCGAATTCGTGGCGTGCGCCGGCCTCCAGGATGACGACGTCGATGCCCTTCTGGGCGAGTTCATTGCCGAGCGTGCCGCCGCCGGCCCCCGAGCCGATGATGACGACCAAATTGTCGTTCTTCAGATCAAATGCTGCTGCCATGGTTTCCTCCCATGATTTCGATTTTGCTGGGTGACGAGAGGAGCCGGCTCAGAGCCACTCGATGTCGTCGAAGCCGCGCGCGATATAGCCGCCCTTGGAATAGGATTCGCCCTCATAGCCAAAGACCGGCCAGACCTCCTTCTGGTTGTAGAGGCTGACGACGAGGCCGCCGCGCACCGCCTGGAAGAAAGGCGTGGCTTCGACCTGCTTCAGCACTGCGACACGCTGATCCTCCCAACCAAGGTTCCGGTAGCCGCCCTTGCCGGACCTCTTGTCGAGATCGGCGATGCCGTTCTCGATGAGATCCCTATGTGCGGCATCCTTGCGGGCCTCTTCGTCATGGCTCTTGACCGCGATGGCGTAATATTTGTCGGGAAGCTGATCGTGCGGGTAGACGTCCCGCCCCATTTGGATCAGCGTCGCCATCGTCTCCGGCTTCAGCGCCAACGTTTCGAGGCCCCAGGCATGTTCCGGGCTGATGACCGCGCTGCCGGAAATGACGAGCAAGGCTCCGACGCCGCCGCGCTTCAGAAGCTCGCGCCGCGAAAGCCCGGGCCTGCTTTCATAGATCGTGACCATATTTTCCTCCCTGCT
This sequence comes from Mesorhizobium sp. B2-6-4, assembly GCF_006441495.1. Taxonomy (NCBI): domain Bacteria; kingdom Pseudomonadati; phylum Pseudomonadota; class Alphaproteobacteria; order Hyphomicrobiales; family Phyllobacteriaceae; genus Mesorhizobium; species Mesorhizobium sp. B2-6-4. The sequence goes on along the minus strand of NZ_VFUE01000006.1, from coordinate 63,411 downwards.
TGCTGGTTGCATCCATGGGATGCCTTGGCTGGCGCCGCGCACACGCGGCCGCGATCTCTACTGGAACCTGCCTCCTCGTTGCAGAACCTCGATCCTGTAGCCGTCCGGATCCTCGATGAAGAAGAAGCGTGCGATCAGCGAACCGTCACGGTTGAATTCGACGATCTTCTTCGGGTTGAGGCCGAGCGCGCCGAGCCGGTCGTGCTCGCCGTCGAGATCGACGACCGAAACCGCGAGATGGCCGTAGCCATCGCCAAGCGCATAAGGCTCCTGCCGAGCCTTGTTCACGGTCAGTTCGACTTCGAATTGCGTCTCGGCATTGCTGAGGTAGATGAGCGTGAACGTGTCGAAATCCAGCCTTTCGGCGACATCGAGGCCGAAGGCATTTCTGTAGAAATCGACGGAGCGGGTCTCGTCGAGAACCCGGATCATGGTGTGGATTGCCTTCGCCAAATCAGTCCTCGCCACTCGATGCTTCGAAGATGATTATGCGCGGCGACGGCAAAAGATGGTGGCAGCCGGTTACCACGCTCCGAAGATCGACTCGCCTGACAATCGCAAGGACGAAAGTCCGATTGCTGTTCAGCCGATTTTGCCGGAGAATGCTGTCGGGGACAAAGGCCGCGTCGCCTCTGGCGGCAAAAGCATCTGTCCACCCAAAATCAACGCCAAAAATCAACGAACGTGGGAGGTTGTCGGATGTGCAGGGTATTTGCGGCCCAGGACCCCGAAGGTTATCGTCAGATCAACCGGTCGATCCGCATCGACGGATATTCGACCAGCATCCAGCTTGAGGCGACGTTTTGGGCACTGCTCGACGAAATCGCCGAAAGCCAGGACCTGACGACGCCGAAATTCATCTCGAAACTCTATGACGAGGCCATCGAGATCAATGGCGAGATTCCCAACTTCGCCTCCATGCTGCGCACCACCTGCGCGCTCTATCTGCGCAGCCACCGGCCGGGCATGGAAGACCAGATGCCGCCGAAATGGGAAGCCGCCTGAAGATCCAGAAAAGTGCCCCCCGGCTTTGTGTTCGGAATGCATCAGGAACTGGGGCGGCTCGGCGGGCCTATCACGCACCGGGCCGATCGGCGGCGGCGATTTCCAGCGCCAGCCGCGTCATGTCGGTAAAAAGATCCTGGCGTTCCGCATATTGGGTCTGTTCGCCGCTGTCGATATCGTCGACCACCGTGCAGATCGATAGCGCACGGGCCCCGAAATGCCTGGAAATGCGATAGAGCGCACTGGTCTCCATGTCCACGGCCAGCGCGCCGGCTGCCTGCGCATCGGCAAAACGGGCGCGTCCCTGCGGATGGTGGAAGACGTCGCTGCATGCCGTCAGCCCGGCACGATGGTCGATGCCGAGTTCGGCCGCCTTCGCCAATGCGCGAGCAAACAGCGCCGGGTCCGGCCCGGCTGCAGCGTCATAGAGGCCGAAAACCTGACCGCTTCGGGCGCTTTCGGGCCGCACCGATTGCGAGATGACGAGGCTGCGTAGTTTTACCTCAGCGGTCAGCCCGCCGCAGGTGCCGGTACGGATCAAAGTCCGCACACCGTAGCCGTCCAGCAGCTCATGCGCATAGATCAGAAAGGAGGATACGCCGATGCCGGTCGCCTGGATGCTGACCGGCTGACCACGAAACAGGCCAGTGAAGCCAAGGGCGCCGCGCCGGCGGTTGATGCAGCGTGGGGCCTCCAGGAATGTCATGGCCATCCATTCGGCGCGCTGGGGGTCGCCCGGCAACAGCACAATGTCGGCGTAGTCACCCTCGCTGGCTTCGATGTGTGGCGTCAACAGCTCGTCCCTGCCGTTTCATCCACAATCATGGCCTTGTCGCGGTATTGCGCAAGAGGCATTCGGGAACGCTAATACACGGAAACTTCGTTTCAGGACGACAATATCACGAAAACAAAGAGTTAAACCGGTCGGCGACTCTATCAAAGCTGAACTGTTCTAGACTCGTAAGCGCGGAGCCACAGCCGCATCGAGGCGAGCTGGACCATGGCGAGGAAGTTGGTGGCGAGCTTGTCGTAGCGGGTGGCGACAGGCCGGAAGTGCTTCAGCTCAGAGAAGAACCGCTCGATCAGGTTGCGCTCGCGATAGAGCCGCTCGCTGAAGCAAGGCTTCACTTGGTTGCTCTTCGGCGGGATGTTCGGCCGGCGGTCACAGGCCGAGCCGCCCCAATTGCAGGCTGATGAAGACGCGCGGCGCGTCTTCATCAGCCGACGCGCTCGAAGCGCTCATGATGCGAAGCTGGTTGAGCGCGAAAGTTCCTCCCACGCGCTGATTTCGCCCCGCATCGCGTCGAGCTTCTGGTCGACCAGCCCCAGCGCGTCGTCGCCCAGGAACAGCCGTACCGGCGGGTTCGCGGCATCGACCAGCACGAGCAACGCCTGCGCGGCCTTGGCCGGATCGCCCGGTTGGTTGCCGCTCTTGGCCTGTCGCGCGGCGCGGATCGGGTCCATGACCGCGTCATAGTCGGCAATGCTGCGCGGCGTGCGATCCATCGAGCGTCCGGCCCAATCCGTGCGGAATTGGCCGGGAGCGAGCGCCGTCACCCGAATTCCAAAGCCTGCTACTTCCTTGCCGAGCGCTTCGGAAATGCCTTCGAGCGCGAATTTGCTTCCGCAATAGAAGGTGATCCCGGGCATGGTGATGAAGCCGCCCATGGACGTGACGTTGATGATATGGCCGCGACGCCGCTCGCGCATGCCCGGCAGCACCGCCTTGATCATCGCGACGGGCCCGAAGACGTTGGCGGCGAACTGGCGCTGGAGATCGTCCATGGAGGACTCCTCCAGCACGCCCTCATGGCCGTAACCGGCGTTGTTCACCAGCACGTCGATTGGACCCGCCTGCCGTTCCGCCGCGGTGACAGCCGCCGGGACCGTCTCGAAATCGGTCACGTCCAGCAAGAGCGGGTGGGCGCGATCGGGCGCGAGCGCGGCGAAGATCTCGGCGTCGGCTTCCCGCCGCACGGTGCCGATCACCCGATGGCCCGCTTCAAGCGCGCCTCTTGCAAATGCTCGCCCCAGCCCGGAGCTGACACCGGTGATGAGGAATGTCTTAGGGGTGGAAGTCATGGTTCACTCCGGGCTATGATTGAAACTATATCATGATATAGATCACAGCATGACACCAAACAAGACCAAGGTTGCTCCGACCGCCACGCGGGGTGAGCCGCTTCGCCGGCGTGTGATCGATGCGGCGGAGCGACTGCTCCGACAGGGTAAGGCCGATTTCTCGATGCGCGACCTCGCCACCGAAGCCGGAGTCAGTTTCGCGACGCCGTTCAATCAGTTCGGGAGCAAGGCCGCGATCATGCATGCCCTTTCGCGGCGGCGGATCGATACGATGGCCCAGCGCTTTGCCGGGATGTCACCGCCTGCCGATGCCGCCGGCCGCGTGCTGTTGGCCATCGATACCGCGGTCGAGGTGATGCTGGAGGAGCCGGAGATAAACCGGGCCGTGATGGGATGGATCGGCACGGCCGGCCCGTCCCCCGGAAAGGTCCTAGCGCACTCCACAACCTTGTGGTCGCTGGCCCTTGGAGCGGGCGAAGGCTTGATCGCGGCCGGCAGGCAGGAGGCGCTGCGCAGTCTGCCGGAACAGCTCGCATTTGCCTTTCGTGGGGTCCTGTCATTCTGGACCGCCGGCGAACTGCCGGATGAGGCGCTTGCCTCGAAGGCGCGAGAGATCGCAAAAACCTTGCTGCTCGGATTTGCTGAACGGCCGCTATTCGGCGATTCCGCCTCCTAAGCTGCCCTCCGGGAACCACCAATCTCGGCCATTTCCCGATCTATGGGTTCACGGCCTAAGACTCCAGCATGTCCTTGACGATCGTTGCCAACTGCTTGAGCGAAAACGGTTTCGGCAGGAATCCGAAATGCGCGTCCGCCGGCAGGTTCCTGGCGAATGCATCCTCGGCATAGCCGGACACGAAGACGAACTTGATGTCCGGCTGGCGCTTGCGCAACTCGCCGAGCAGCGTCGGCCCGTCCATCTCCGGCATCACCACATCCGAAACCACAATGTCGACCTTGCCGCCGAGCGCTTCGAACACTTCCAGCGCCTCGACCCCGGAGGACGCCTCGTGCACGGTATAGCCGCGCGAGGTCAGAGCCCGCATGCCGCCCATGCGCACCGCATCCTCGTCCTCGACCAGCAGCACCGTGGCCGACCCGGACAAATCCTTGCCTGTCTCGGCCGACTTGGCAGGCACCGCTGCCGGTGCTTCCCCAGGTTCGCCTGCCTTCTTTGCCTCGGCAATGTGGCGCGGCAGGAAGATGCGGAAGACCGAACCCTTGCCGACCTCGGAATCGCAGAAGATAAAGCCGCCGGTCTGCTTGATGATGCCGTAGACCATGGACAGGCCAAGGCCGGTGCCCTTGCCGACCTCCTTGGTGGTGAAGAACGGTTCGAATATCTTCTTGAGCACGTCGGGCGCGATGCCGCTGCCGGTGTCCTCGACCTCGGCCACCACATAGTCCGCCGGGGTGAGTTCGCGGTAGGGGAAGGTCTTGCACTCCTCGGCGGTCACATTGCGGGTGCGCACCGTGAGGTCGCCGCCCGCCGGCATTGCATCGCGCGCGTTGACCGCCAGGTTGACCACCACCTGCTCGAACTGGCCGATATCGACCTTGACCGGCCAGAGATCGCGACCGTGGTCGATCTTCAGCTTGATGTCGTTGCCGACCAGACGGGCGAGCAACATCCTGAGATCGGCGAGCACGTCGGTAAGGTTCAGCACTTCCGGCCGCAGCGTCTGCTTGCGCGAAAAGGCCAGCAACTGCCGCACCAGCGAGGCTGCCCGGTTGGCATTCTGCTTGATGTTCATGATGTCGGGGAAGGATGGGTCCGACGGCCGATGATTGGTCAGAAGCAGGTCCGACGCCATGATGATGGCGGTCAGCACATTGTTGAAGTCGTGTGCGATGCCGCCGGCAAGCTGGCCGACGGCCTGCATCTTCTGGCTTTGCGCCATCTGCCCTTCGAGCGCCTTCTGCTCCGTCGTCTCGACGGCGTAGACGATGGCCGACTCCTCGGCCCCCTCGCCGCCTGTGCCGTCGGCGACCGCATTGACGTAAAAACGGATGTGGCGCTCCTCATTGCCGGGCAGGAGCGTGTCGATCGGCTCGATATCGGCCTGCCGCTGCCGTGCCTTTTCGAAGGCCGCGGCAAAGGCCGGGCGGTCACGTTCGTGGATGACCGTGTCGAGCCGCATGCGGCGGTCGACGGCGTCTCGGTCGACGACCGATGAAAACAGCGAAAGGAATGGCGCATTGGTGCGCAGTATGCGCCCGCTGGCGTCGACGCCGGCGATCGCCATCGGCGTCGAGTTGAAGAAGCGGGTGAACCGCACTTCCGAAGCGCGCAGGTCCGCCGAGGCGTCCTCGCCTTGCGTGCGGTTGAGCACGATCGTGCGCGTCGGACCGTTGAGGCCTTCGCGGCTGGCTGAAACGCGATGCATGAAGCGCACCGGCAGCGCCTCGCCCGTCATTGTCGTGAGGTCGAGATCGATGACCGCGTTGCGCGTCGTACCGGGGTCGGCCTTGACCGAGCGCACCAGCGCCATGCCGTCGCCGGCGACGATCTCCGGCAGGGAGACGGCGCCGGGCGTGAAGCTGGCAAGGTCGATGCCCAGCCATTCGGCGAGCGTGGCGTTGATATAGGTGACGCGGCCTTCCTGGTCGGCGGAAAAGAAGCCGGCGGGCGCGTGGTCGAGATGATCGATCGCCTTCTGCAGGTCCAGGAAGAAACGCTCCTGCTCGGCGCGTTCCTGCGAAATGTCGGCAAGTTGCCAGGCGAGCATCGGCGGCCGCTGGCCCGGCACGCTGAAAGCGCGGGCGCGGGCGCGATACCAGCGCGCGCCTGGCTCAGCGCCAGGCTTGATCGACTGCGCGAGCCGGAACTCGCCGTCGCCCGGCTGGCCGTCACGCAGGCCGGAGGCCAGTCGGTAGATGGTGACCGAAGCTTCCGGAACATCCGAAAGCAGCCCTTCGACCGTCTTCAGGTCGGCCGCGGAAGAGGCTCCGGTCATGTCGGCATAGGCGCGGTTGGCATAGACCACGCGGCCCTTGGTGTCCGTGACCAGAAGACCCTGCGACATCGAATCGACGAATGCCTTCGACAGTTCGTCGCCCGTCGAGCGTGGAGTGATCTGCACGAAGCCGATCGCCGTGGCGAACAGGAAGCCGACGCCGATCATCGCCAGCACGCCGAGCATGCCCAGCAGGAAAGGGTCGCCGAGCCGCTCGCGAAACAGGCCGAAAACGATCGCGGCCCCCGTCAGGACGGCAATGAAGATGACGAGCCGGGTAACGGCGCCCGGCCGCGTGTTCTGATCGACGATCGGTACCGGATAGAAATCGCCGCGCGTTTCCTTGGCCATGTGCCCCCTGCTCTTGAAGTCCGGTGTTCCGATACTCGCCGCAATGTGTGCCGACGCCCGCCCCTGTCGGGTTGAATCATATTCTCCTGGTCCCGAAAAGGCCCGGGCGGCAAATGTCAGATAAAAATGATGTCGGCCGGCCCTCCAGTGTTTCAAGCTGTTCATGAAGCGTGAAAGGCAACTTGCGGTAGCCCGCCGCAACGGTCTAGTGTCGCGTCACTTCCAAACCGATCAGGGGGAACCAATGCTGCAATGGCTGGATAGCGTAGCGGGCCCCGGCTATGTAGCGGCACTGCTGTGGACCTTCGCGGCGCTGGTCCTGCTGGTTATCGTCCTCATCATCGTCAAACTCGTTCGCAACCTGACCTTCGGCACCTTTGTCGCGGGCGGCCGGAACCGCAAGACGCGGCTTGCGGTCATGGACGCCACCGCCGTCGACAGCCATCGCCGCCTGGTGCTGGTGCGCCGCGACGACATCGAGCATCTGCTTTTGATCGGCGGCCCGACCGATGTCGTCGTCGAGCGTGACATCCGCCTTTCTGCGCCACGCCGTCCCGCGCTGACCGGAGATGGCGGTTCGCAGCAGCCTGTCGCGGTGGCAAAGCCGCGTCCGCCTCAGCCCACCCCGGCGCCGGCGAGACAGGCACCTGCTCCGCAGCCGGTGAGCGCAGCGCCCGCCCGCCAGCGCGCTCCGGAGCCGGTGCCGAAGCCGGCGGCGCAGGGTTATCAGCCGACCAATGTCACGCCGCTGCCTTCCTACGGCTCCGCAAACGTCAATGCCGTCCGGCATGCCCCGCCGCCGGCTTCACCACCGCCGGGGCAGGAAAGCATCGATGAAACGCTGATGAAGGAACTCGAGGTTTCGCTCGACCAGCCCCGCTCGAGCAGTCCGGCGACCAAGCCGGTGGCAAAAACACCGCCGTCGCTCGACGATGAGATGACCAGGCTTCTGGGCGAACTCTCCAGCCAGAAAAGGTGAGCAGCGCTTGCGCCCGGTCCGAAAAACCGATCGGGGTTATGCGCATCGCCCGGGTTCTGAAAAAAGAAACGGCCGGAAAACCGGCCATTTCGAGAGCGATATCGCTGAAATCTTCTTGAATGCAGACCGCAGGCTAATCGTCGCGATAGACCTTCTCGCGGCGCTCGTGGCGCTCTTGCGCTTCGATCGACAAGGTTGCGATCGGGCGGGCATCCAGCCGCTTCAGCGCGATCGGTTCGCCGGTCTCCTCGCAATAGCCGTAAGTGCCTTCCTCGATGCGCTGCAAGGCCGAATCGATCTTTGCGATGAGTTTCCGCTGGCGGTCGCGCGCCCTGAGTTCGATGGCGCGGTCGGTTTCCGAAGAGGCGCGGTCGGCTAGATCGGGATGATTGGCGTTTTCCTGCTGTAGGATTTCGAGGGTTTCGCGCGCTTCGCGCAATATGTCGTTCTTCCAGGTGACGAGCTTTGAGCGGAAGTAGGATTTCTGCCGCTCGTTCATGAACGGCTCGTCTTCGGAGGGTACGTAATCGGCGGTAACGGCATCGTTCATTCGACTCACCCAAACAGCCCCAAATTTGGCGCCTATATATTCGCGGTCAAACGCCTGCACAAGCGCAATCGATTACCGATTCACGCAATTGTTAATCTGCCTCGAGGAGCGCGATTGAGGTGATTCGGGCTGGTCTTAGGTACCGGATCCTTCGAACTGGCAGCCGCCGGCTGATGATTCGTCATGTCCGAAAAACGACTGCCATTGTGCGCCACGCCGTTCTTATGGCTAATCACGGCAAGGTTCGGGCTGTTGGCACGGTGGAGGTTGGGTGAGCAGGCTTTATCTGTTGAGGCACGCCAAAGCCGGATGGGCGCTGCCCGGCATGCGTGATTTCGATCGCCCGCTCGATGCGTCCGGCCGCGCTGATGCGGAGGCGATGGGCATCGCCATGCGGTCGCGCTCCTATGTGCCCGATCTGACGCTTTGCTCCACAGCCCGGCGCGCGAAGGAGACGCTGGAAGGCGTGGCCGGTCGGGCCGACACCGGCCGGGTTCTGTTCGTCGACGCGCTCTACAGCGAGGACGCGGCCGCGTACCTCAGCCTCATCCGGGACAATGGTGGGGTGGGTTCGATGCTGCTCGTCGGCCACAATCCGATGACGGAGGATCTCGCCATGGCGGTGTCCGGCGATGGCGAGGAAAGCGCCCGCGCCATGCTCAATCATGGTTTCCCGACCTCGGGCCTGGCGGTCGTGCGCTTCAGCGGCGATCTTGCCGGGGCCGCCCAGGGTGCCGGCTATCTCGAGGCATTCCTGACGCCGGCTGACCTCTGACGCCATTTCAAACCAGCACGGCAACGCCTATATCGGACCTGTCGCAGCATCGAGAGACAATTTTGGCGTCATCGCTGACCACTTTCACCGACGAGGCGAGAATTGCGCTCGACACGCTTTCGGGCCGCGCCAGCGGGCTATTTTCGCCGTCGCTGCGGCTGGGCGTCACGGGCCTTTCCAGGGCGGGCAAGACGGTTTTCATCTCGGCGCTGGTCCACAACCTTATTCATGGCGGGCGCCTGCCGCTGTTCGAGGCGCAGAAATCCGGGCGCATCGCGCGCGCTTTCCTCGAAGAGCAGCCCGACGACGCGGTGCCGCGATTCCAGTACGAGGACCATATCGCCGCCTTGGTGAACGACCGCGTCTGGCCCGATTCGACACGCGCCATCTCCGAATTGCGGCTGACCATCGAATATGAATCGGCTTCCGGCTGGAACAGGATTTTTTCCTCCGGAAAACTGTCGGTCGACATCGTCGACTATCCCGGCGAATGGCTGCTCGACCTGCCGCTGCTCGGAAAATCCTTCGCCGATTTTTCGCGCGAAGCCCTTGAAATGGCTGCGTTGCCGGTGCGCGAGGACCTGTCGCGGGCCTGGCGGGCGCTATCGGCCGAGATCGACCCGAACGCCGATGCCGAGGAGATGACGGCGCGCCGCCTGGCCGAGGATTTCGCCGCCTATCTCAAAGCCTGCAAGCTCGACGAGCGGGCGCTTTCGACTTTGCCGCCGGGCCGTTTCTTGATGCCTGGCGATCTCGAAGGCTCGCCCGCATTGACCTTCGCGCCTCTGGCCAGCCTGGGCGACAAGCGCCCGCGCAGCGGCTCGCTGCACGCGATGATGGAAAGGCGCTACGAGGCCTACAAGACCCATGTCGTCAAACCCTTCTTCCGCGAACACGTCACCCGGCTCGACCGCCAGATCGTGCTGATCGACGCCATGCAGGCGCTGAACGCCGGCCCCGGCGCCATGGCCGACCTGGAGCGCGCGGTGACCGAGATCCTCGCCTGTTTCCGTCCTGGACGCGGCAGCTTCCTCACCGATCTTTTCTCGCGGCGCATCGATCGTATCCTGATCGCCGCCACCAAGGCCGACCACCTGCATCACGACAGCCATGACCGCTTGCAGGCGATCGTGCGGCGGCTGGCAGACCGCGCCGTGGCGCGGGCGAATTTCACCGGCGCCGGCGTCGACGTCGTCGCCATGGCGGCGGTGCGCGCAACACGGGAAGGCACCGTCAAACAGGGCCGCGAGACATTGCCGGTCATCATCGGCACACCGCTCGCGGGCGAGACGATCAATGGCGACGCCTTTGACGGGAAAGCTGAAACAGCTATATTTCCCGGTGATTTACCGGAGAAAATTGATGCTGTCTTCGAAGCTCCCGGGGGAGCGCACAGGCAGGACAATACCGACCCGGCGATCCGCTTCGTGCGTTTTCGCCCGCCAAAACTCGAGCGCACGGCCGAGGGCGTCATGCTATCACTGCCGCATATCCGGCTCGACCGTGCCTTGCAGTTCCTGATCGGAGACCATCTGGCATGACCGCGCCCCGCAAGCCGGCGGCATTCCGCATCGAACCGGAGGCCACATCGCAGCAGGACGCGGCGCAGGCGCGCCGTGCCCAGGCCGGGGCGCCGGAGGCGCGCCGTGTCCAGACCGACACACAGCGCAAGCCCCGCGCGGTGAAGAGCGATGTCGCGCTGGTCATCCCGTCGGAGATCGACGTGTTCGACGATCCGGACATCGTCGCTGCCGAACCGCCGCCGGCGGTCGCTCGCAGGAAACGTTCATTGCTTGGCTCCATCTTCTTCGGCGCGTTCGGGGTGCTGGTTTCGCTGGCCATCGGCCTGTGGACCGATCAGCTCATTCGCGATCTGTTCGCGCGCGCCGAGTGGCTGGGTTGGCTGGCCGCCGGCATGGCTGCCGTCGCCGTGCTGGCGCTGGTGGTGATCCTGATTCGCGAGTTCCTGGCGATCGCCCGGCTTGCCGAGGTCGAAAAGCTGCAGAAACGTGCGCTCGATGCGATTGCACGCGACGATCCCAAGGCGGCGCGATTGGTGGTCGACGAGCTGTCGGCCTTCGTCGCGGCCAAACCCGAAACGGCCGCGGGCAGGCGCGCGCTGGCCGATCTGCGCGACGAGATCATCGATGGCGCCAATCTGGTGCGTCTCGCTGAGGCGGAGATCCTTGGCCCTCTCGACGCCAGGGCCAAGATCATGATCCTGGAAGCCGCCAAACGCGTGTCGCTGGTGACGGCCGTCAGTCCGCGTGCGCTCGTCGACGTAGCCTATGTCGTGTTCGAGGCCGGGCGCCTCATCCGGCGCCTTTCGGAACTCTATGGCGGGCGGCCGGGAACACTGGGTTTCTTTCGCCTGGCGCGCAGCGTGCTGGCGCATCTGGCGGTCACCGGTTCGATCGCCGTCGGCGACAGTTTCGTCCAGCAGATCGTCGGCCACGGCCTGGCTGCGCGCCTCTCCGCCAAGCTCGGCGAAGGCGTCGTCAACGGCATGATGACGGCGCGCATCGGCATCGCCGCGATGGAGACGGCGCGCCCCCTGCCCTTCAGTGCGGCAAAACGGCCGGGACTGGGTGATTTCCTCTCCGCGCTGACATCGTTCGCAAGCAGGAAGGAAAGCGAGAACACCCCGCCTGGCAAGTGAACGACGACCTTGGCAGTGACGAAGCATTAACCAATCTTGTTCATGGTCGCACTGGTTCCAAAACAGCCTCTTTGTTGCCGGGTGTCGTCGATGAAAAGCGTAATTCTGTCCAGCCTGTTGCCCCTGGCGGTTGCGATCACCACTGTCGCCGGCATTGCCGCACAGGCGTCCGCGGCGGAGCCGGACAAGCAGTTCTTCCGGTCCGCCGAAGGCAAGTGGGTGGGCCCGGGCGAGATCGTCGCCGGCAAATACAAGGGCACGAAGTTCAATTGCAGCTTCACCGGCTCGACGCCCGACGGCAAGATGGGCATGACGCTCGACGGCGGCTGCCGTGTGGGCATGTTCACCCAGCCGATGTCGGCCAAGATCGAGCGCAAGGGGCGCGATTACAAGGGCTCCTTCATGGGCGGCGCGGCCGGTGCCGGCCTCGATATCATCGGCGGCAATGTGGTCGATGCCCGCAAGGTGGTGTTCACCATCAACCGCAACCAGCTGCGCGGCGTCATGCAGGCACGCATCCCCGACGACAATTCGATGACGGTGACGGTTGCAGTGCGCGTCGCGGACCAGCTGGTGCCGGTGATCGGCATGAGCCTGAAGCGGGTCGACGCGATCGAAGTCGGCTCCATCGCGCCGAACTGAGCGCGTATCAACCGCCTGTAACCAAACACAAAAAGAGACGGCGGCCCATCGCCACCGCCTCCTTTTGAAGACGTCGATAGGAACGATCAGCCCTTGATCGCCGCCGTCACCTCATCATAGGCCTTGCAGGCGTCGGCCAGGGTCGTGGTGCCCTGATATTTGGTCGTCACCTCTTGCACCTTGGCCGTCAGATCGGCCGCCTTGGACGGATCCTTGGTAACCGCCTCCTGCAGCGCGGCGGCCATGTCCTGCGCCTTCTTGGTGGCGACCTCGGCCGTGCACTCAGGCGCCTTGGAGCAAGCCGAGCCGGCGAGCACCGCCAGGCCGACGGCAACGAGCAAAAACTTCTTCATGTCAGTCATCTCCTCAAAAAGGGCGCGGCTTGATCGCCACACCCTCCACTGGCCGAAGCCGAGCGTGCTTAACCTCCGATTGCAGCCAGACGCAACGCGGCCTCGCGCTCAACTTGTGTAACGTGCCTGCAACATTGCCCGCCGCAGGATTCGGGCTGTTACATGCCCGCCGAAGCCCCTATCCTTGGGGCGCTGGCGCCTGATCCGAGGCGTCTTGACCCGACCGCACAGGCTGCGGTCCTCAAACGAGCGGAATGGCGGGAATGGCGGCAGAGGCAGCGGGCAGCGAGCTTGTTCAGGTGGTGGCGCTGCTCGCCGCGGGTGTTGTCGCCGTTCCGATCTTCAAACGTATGGGCCTGGGTTCGATTCTCGGCTATCTGGCCGCGGGCGTGGTGATCGGCCCGTTCGGCATCGGTGTGTTTTCCGAATCGGGAGCCATCCTCCACGTCGCCGAGCTCGGCGTCGTGATGTTCCTGTTCATTATCGGGCTGGAGATGCAGCCGTCGCGGCTCTGGGGCTTGCGCCGCGAGATCTTCGGCCTGGGCGCGCTTCAGGTCGGGGTCTGCGCGGTCTTGCTGACCGGTGTGGGAATAGCCGGAGGCTTTTCCATCGCGCAATCCTTCGTCGCCGGAGCCGGCTTCGTGCTGACCTCGACGGCGATCGTCATGCAGCTTCTGGAAGAGCGCGGCGAAATCGCCTCGCCCAAGGGCCAGCGCATCGTCTCCATCCTGCTGCTGGAGGATCTGGCGATCGTGCCGCTGCTGGCCCTGATCGCGTTCCTGGCGCCAGGCGGCACCGACACCAGCCTGTCGGAGCGGCTGGCCGAGGTCGGTATCGGCCTTGCCGCGATCATCGGCCTGGTGCTGGCGGGACGTTTTCTGCTCAACCCTTTCTTCCGTATCCTGGCGGATGCCCGCGCTCGCGAGGTGATGACGGCGGCCGCCCTTCTGGTCGTTCTCGGATCCGCCCTTGCCATGCAGCTCAGCGGCCTGTCGATGGCGATGGGCGCGTTCCTGGCCGGCGTGCTGCTGTCCGAATCGACCTTCCGCCACCAGCTCGAAGCCGATATCGAACCGTTTCGCGGCATCCTGCTCGGCCTGTTCTTTCTCGCCGTGGGCATGTCGCTCGACCTGCATGTGGTGGTTCAGAACTGGCGGCTGATCGCCGTCTATGTCGTTGCCTACATGGTCATGAAGGCGCTCGGCATCTACATCGTCGCCCGCATCCTGAAGTCGGGCCATCGCGAGGCGCTGGAACGCGCCGTCTTCATGGCGCAAGGCGGCGAATTCGCCTTCGTCCTCTATTCGGCCGCCGCTTCCGTCGGCATCATCGACGGCCAGGCCAACGCGACGCTGACGGCCATCGTCATCATCTCCATGGTGCTGACGCCGCTGGCGATCGTCGCGTTGCGGTATCTGACGCCGCGCGACGAGCTGTCGCTGGATGGCGTCGACGTCGCCGAAGGGCTGACCGGCAGCGTGCTGATCATCGGATTCGGCCGCTTCGGCCAGATCGCCAGCCAGCCATTGCTGCTGCGCGGCATCGACGTGTCGATCATCGACAACGATGTCGAGATGATCCAGGCGGCGGCCGATTTCGGCTTCAAGGTCTACTACGGCGACGGCACGCGGCTGGACATCCTGCACGCTGCCGGTGCCGGGCGCGCACGCGCCGTGCTCATCTGCGTCGACAAACCCGATGCCGCCGTACGCATCGCCGAGCTCGTCAAAGCCGAGTTTCCCTTGCTCACCGTGCTGGCGCGCGCCTTCGACCGAGGCACCGCGCTACAGCTCATCCGCACAGGCGTCGACTATCAGCTGCGTGAAACATTCGAATCGGCGCTGGTTTTTGGCGGTTCGACGCTGGAGGCCCTGGGCGTCGACCCGGAAGACGTCGCCGAGGTGGTCGAAGACGTCCGCCGCCGCGACACCGCCCGTTTCGAGACGCAACTCGCCGAAGGCATCCGCTCCGGACAGCGCTTCCTGAAGGGCAATATCGGCACGCCGATCCCGACGCCGCTCTCCACGCCGCGCCGCCCCGGCCAGGCGCTCAACGAGGAAACGGCCGGCGTTCTGCACAAGTCCGAGCCGGCGGGCTGATAGGAGAAAAGCATGGATTTGGACAGCAGAGCCCTGTCGGTCACCAGATTCTGGCGTGATGCCGGAGCGGACGCATGGTTCGAAAAGAGCGATGTTTTCGACGGCGATTTCCGCAACCGCTTTCTTGAGCTGCACTACGCGGCCGCACGGCGCGAATGCGACGGCTGGTCGGAGCATGCCGAAGGCTCGCTGGCGCTGATGATCCTGCTCGACCAGTTTCCGCGCAACTGCTTTCGCGGCACCGGCCACATGTACGCCACGGACCCGCTGGCGAAGCATTTTGCCCAAAAAGCCGTAACGTCAGGCCAGGATCTGGCGCTCGAACCGGAATTGCGGGTGTTCCTGTATCTGCCGTTCGAACATTCGGAATTGCTCGCCGACCAGGAACGGTCGGTCGAGCTCACCGCGGCCAACGCGCCGGACTACCTCAAATACGCCGAAGAACACCTCGACATCATCCGGCGCTTCGGCCGTTTTCCGCATCGCAACAAGATGCTCGGTCGTGAGACCACGCCGGAGGAAAAAGTCTTTCTGGACGATGGCGGGTTCTCAGGCTGACCCTGGTCTATCCAGCCACCAGTCGCGGCCCGACGGCAGGCGTTCGATACCGGCCGCATCGACGGCGGCCAGCCGCTCCGAGACGCTTCGCCCGCTTACCGCAAGATCGGGCGCGATCTCGGCCAGCGGCGCCAGCACGAAGGCACGTTCAAGCATGCGCGGATGCGGCACTTCCAAGCCGGTTTCGTGGATGACGCGGTCGCCGAAAACCAGGATGTCGATATCGATCAGGCGCGGCCCCCAGCGCTCCTCGCGCACGCGCTTCAGCTTGCGCTCTGCATCGAGGCACAGGTCGAGCAATGCCCGCGGCGAGAGCCGTGTCGAGAGTTCCGCGGCGGCGTTCAGGAAGTCGGGCTGGTCGAGCTTGCCCCAGGGCGGCGTGCGGTAGAGCGAGGACACCGCGGCCACGCGAGTGGCGGCATCGGCGTCGAGCAGGCGCAGCGCCGCCGCCATCGAACTCGCCGGATCGCCGAGATTGCCGCCAAGGCTGAGATAGACGGTGTTACTGCGGCCAGACAACGGTCACCTCGACGTAATCGAGCACGCCGGGCACCGGCGCATTCGGCTTGCGGACCGTGATTTCGGCTTTCCTGATCTGCGGGAAGCGTTCCGTCAGGGCTTTTGCGACTTCCAGGGCCAGCGCCTCGATCAGGAAGCGCCTGTGTCCGGTGATGATCTCCTCGATCACCGTGAAGGCAACACCGTAATTGACGGTTTCCCCGATGGCATCGTCGACCAGCGCGCGCCCGGGCTCCACGGTGAGCGAGGCGTCGACATAGAAGCGCTGGCCGAGCGCCTCCTCCTCGTCCAGCACCCCGTGCCGGGCAAAGAAGGCGCAATTCTTCAGGCGGATGACATACATGGTTCAGCGTTCCGAAACTGCGGTTTCGCGCGCCAGCATAGCATCCGCCACGGCCAGCGCGTCCACGTTGATTGCGACATCGTGGACACGAAACAGGTCGGCGCCCTTCAATCTCAGTATGACGCTCGTCGCCGCAGTCCCAGCCCCTCTTTCGGCGGCATCGCGGCCCGTGACGGTGCCGATGAAGCGTTTTCGCGAGGTTCCGGCCATCAGCGGAAATCCGAGGGCGTTGAGCTCGGAAAACCGCGCCATCAGGTCGAGGTTATCCTCGGCCGTCTCCTTGGCGAAGCCGAAGCCGGCATCGAGAACGATATGATCGTCGGCGATGCCGTGTCGGCGGGCGATTTCCAGTGATTTTTCGAGGAACGCGAACTGGTCGGCGATGACGTCGGGCAGTTTCCGGCGATCCCGCCCGGTATGCATGATGATGAGCCCCGCCCCGGTTTCGGCTGCGATACGCGCAATGTCCGGCTCGCGCTGCAAGCCCCAGACGTCGTTGACGATATGCGCCCCGGCCGCGACGGCAAGCCGCGCGGTCTCGGCGCGATAGGTGTCGACCGAAATCAGCACCTCGCCGGAACCCGCCAGCGCCTCGATCACCGGCAGGATGCGCGCCTGCTCCTCGCCGGCCGTGATCGCTGACGCGCCCGGCCTGGTCGATTCACCGCCGACATCGACGACCAGGGCGCCTTCGCCCAGCATGCGGCGCGCCTGGACCAGCGCGGTCTCGGCGGCATCGAACAGACCGCCGTCGGAAAAACTGTCGGGCGTGACATTGAGAATGCCGACCACCACGGCCTTGTCGCCAAGGTCGAGATGGCGTCCGTGCGCCAACTGCCATCGCCTCGCCGTCATTGCTCATCAACCATGGGGCTCATCAACCATGTGTGATCCGCACCAGATCAATTCCGTTGCGCCGGCAGTGGCCGTAAAGCAAGGTAGGGCGAGAGGCAACCTGATGAAACGAACCCTGCTTTGCGCATTGCTGCTTGCCGCCACCGCCGTTCCGGCGGGCGCGGCCAATCTCGTCAAGACATATAGCTACTTCGCCGTCGGCGGCAGGACGCTAGAAGACATCGAGGCACAGCTTTCCAAACGTGGTCCGCAGGTGAAGAGCACGGGCTCGCGGCATCCCGGCGCCACACAGATGGCCTTCACCACGCGCATCAGCTATGCCGGGCAGTCCGGCTCCTGCCGGATCGCCGATGCCGCGGTGACCGTCAAGGTCAAGGTTATCCTTCCCGAATGGCGCCGTCCACGCAAGGCCGACGCGGATGTGCGGCTGTTCTGGGACACGCTGTCGGCCGACATCAAGCGCCATGAGGAACGCCATGTCGAGATCGCCAAGAATCACGCCCGCGAACTGGAAGACGCGCTGAAAGCCGCTTACCCGCAGAAGGACTGCGATGCGGCGAAGGCCAAGGCCGCCCAGATCACCGCCGCCATTCTCGCCAGACACGACCGTGCCCAGGTGCAGTTCGATCGTGTCGAAAGCGTCAATTTCGAAAGCCGCATCCTGCGGCTCCTGCGCTATCGCGTCGAGCGCATCGGCAACGGCCGGTTGCCGCCGACCTGAATGTCCTGATGCATGTCGCCTAAAGGGGCGGCGGTGCGAGCCAACCGGGCCGAAGCGTAGTGCCAGCTTCGAAAAATTTTCGGGCAACGGTCGAAATCGGCCTATACGGGACGACATATCAGGGGTTGGCAAGGGCACGACCTTTCAAACACGAGCATCACGACCGATCGCGCCGCGGATGCAACCCGGCTAGCCCAGCCGACGCAGCGGACGGCGCGCGCAAGCATATGGACGAAAGACTATGGACCAGGCTGTCGACAAGCAGGCCGTGGCGGCCGCGAGCGCGCCGCTGACGGAAAGCGAGAAGAACGCCATTATCGGCGGCGTTCTCCTGTCGATGCTGCTGGCAGCACTTGACCAGACCATTGTGGCGCCGGCCATGCCGACCATCGCGCGAGCGCTCGGCCACGCCGAGTACCTGCCCTGGATAGTGACCGGATATCTCCTGACCGCAACCGCCATGGCGCCGCTCTACGGCAAGATCTCCGACGTCTACGGCCGCCGGCCGACCGTCTATGGCGCGATCCTCATCTTCCTCGCCGGCTCGCTGGTCAGTGCGATGGCGCCCAACATGTTCGTGCTGGTGATCGGCCGCGCGATCCAGGGCGCCGGCGGCGGCGGGCTTTTCGCCCTGGCGCAGACCGTCATCGGCGACCTCGTGCCGCCACGCGAGCGGGCACGCTATGCGGCCTGGATCTCGGGCACATGGGCAGTCGCCAGCATCGCGGGGCCGTTGCTCGGCGGCACGTTCGCTGAACATCTCCATTGGTCGCTGATCTTCTGGATCAACATTCCGCTCGGCATCCTGGCCATGGCCATCATCAACAAGCCGCTGCGCAAGCTGCCAGTCGCGGCAAGACGGCATCGCATCGACGGGCTCGGCGCGCTGCTTCTCGTCGCCGCCACGGCCCTGCTGCTTCTGGCGCTGAACTGGGGTGGCAGCGAATACCCCTGGCTATCGACGGAGATCCTCGGGCTCGTCGCCAGTTCCTTGGTCCTGTGGGGCGCCTTTGCGCTGCGGCTGCTGCGCGCAACCGAGCCGCTGATTTCGCTCGAGGTACTGAGCAACCCGATCGTCCTTGCCGGCACGCTCTCCATGTTCCTTCTGCAGGCGGCCAATATCGGCCTGTCTGTCTACTTGCCGGTCTATCTCCAGTCGGTCATCGGCCTGTCGGCAAGCGAATCCGGCACCGCCCTCCTGGGGCTGATGCTTGGCACGGTGGCCGGCGCGACATTCAGCGGGCGCACCATTCCGCGTTTCGTCCATTACAAGCGGATCGCCATCTTCGGATTGGCCTTCGCCGTTCTATGCCTCGGCGTCCTCAGCCTGGTGGCGGGGCACGCTTCGCTGCTGGTTGTCGAGATCCTGACGACGTGCGTCGGGCTCGGCAGCGGAACCACCTTTCCGGTGGCCACGGTGTCTGTCCAGAACGCCGTCGACCCCAGGCACCTTGGCGTCGCCACCGGCGTGCTGACGTTCCTGCGCTCGCTGGGCAGTGCGCTCGGCGTTGCTATCCTCGGTGCGGTCGCCCTGGGCAACGGGCTGCCGCTGGCGGGCGAAGGCGCGCAGGCGACCGGCACCGGTGCTGAAGCTGCCGCCTTCGGGCTGATCTTCGTCGCCGCCGTGGTGATGTTGATCATGGCGCTGCTGACGCTAAGCCTGATGCCGGAAAAACCGCTGCGCGGCCATCCCGAGGCCCCCATACTGGCCGACTGAAGCGACACGCGTCAGGAGGCATCCACCACACCGAGCTTCTTCTGCAGGCTGGAGGAGGAGGTCGTGTATTGGAAGACGATGCGTTCGCCCGGGCTGACGATGCGCTTGGCGGCCTGGGCCATCAGCGCGACCTCGTGAAAGCCCGACAGGATGAGCTTCAGCTTGCCGGGATACCAATTGATGTCGCCGACCGCGAAGATGCCCGGGACCGACGTCTGGAACTTCTCGGTGTCGACCGGAATCAGGTTCTCGTGAAGGTTGATCCCCCATTCCGCGATCGGTCCGAGCTTCATGGTCAGACCGAAGAAGGGCAGCATCCGCGTGCAAGGGACTTCGATGTCGCCGTCCTGCCCCTTGATCAGGGCGGATGTCAGTTGGCCCTCGGCGCCGGTCAAGCCGGTCACTTGCCCGACCTGGAAGTCCAGCTGCTTCATCTCCTGCATGGCGTACATCTTGTTGACGCTGTCGGGCGCGGCGCGGAACTCCGGGCGCCGGTGGACCAGCGTCACGCTTTTTGCCACCGGCTGCAAATTGAGCGTCCAGTCCAGCGCTGAATCGCCGCCGCCAACGATAACGAGGTCGTGGCCGCGAAAATCTTCCATTCGGCGCACCGAATAGAAGACGCTCTTGCCCTCATAGGGTTCGATGCCCGGGATGGGCGGGCGTTTTGGCTGGAAGGAGCCGCCGCCGGCGGCGATCACCACCACCTTGGCCTCGAACACCTCGTTCTCGTCGGTGGTGACGCGAAAGCCGCCGTCCTCCAGTCTCTCGAGACTGGAGACCATGCGATTGTAGGTGAAATCAGGCTTGAACGGCGCGATCTGCTCGAGCAGCTTGTCGACCAGGCCTTGCGCCGAGATCGACGGCCAGCCGGGAATGTCATAGATCGGCTTTTCCGGATAGAGTTCCGCGCATTGGCCGCCGGGCCGATCGAGGATGTCGATCAGGTGGCACTTCATGTCGAACAGGCCGAGCTCGAACACGGCGAACAGGCCGACCGGCCCTGCCCCGACAATGAGTACGTCTGTCCTGGTGATGCCGGTCATGGTGCGCGCCTCGCTGCTGGATTGGCGTGAGACTGCATGACCACCGGCTTGCTGCCAAGCGGTGGCGACAAAAATCAGAGCTGCGAACCGGATTAAGAAAGGCTGGACGACCGCCAGTCCGGCTGCGCCGGCAATTTTTTATGGCCGGCATCTCCCAAGATAGGAATTTTTTCTTGACGGGGTGCCCGCAACTATGGTAGATATTTGGTTATGGTGCTGAGTTGCGCCGGAGGCCCGCCGCACAGGCGGGTTTTCCATTCAAGGCGACGTCAACAGCCGGCCCCCAAGGAACCCCCTGCCCGGATTCATTGCCTCGGGCAAAAATCGGCTTTTAGCCTTGGCGCTCGGGCACCCGCACCACCAGTCCGTCGAGCGCGTCGCGCACCTTGATCTGGCACGATAGCCGCGAATTCGGCTGGACGTCGTAGGCAAAGTCCAGCATGTCCTCTTCCATTGCTTCCGGCTCGCCGACTTCCGCCGTCCAGGCCTCGTCGACATAGACGTGGCAGGTTGCACAGGCGCAGGCGCCGCCGCACTCCGCTTCGATACCCGGCACGGCATTGCGGATGGCGTTCTCCATGACCGTCGAGCCGTTCTCGGCATCCACGTCGAAATGTGTGCCGTCATGGGCAATGAAGGTCAGTTTGGTCATTTGTCACCTGAGGGAGTTTCCGCCGAGATAATCACTCGGGCACACAAGTCAACTGCGGCGAGAAAGCGCCGCTCGGTGACGTTTTTCCACAAACCGGCCTAGCGGTTGATTGCGGCGATGAAATCGCGCACTTCGTCGATCAGTTTGCCGAGCCGCGTAAGCGTCTGGCTGTCTTCCGGCTGCCGTTCTATCTCGGTGGCGCAATCGGCAATGGCAAAGGCCCCGACACCACGCGCCGAACCCTTCAGGCCGTGCGCCAGGAGCAGCCGGTCCTTGATGTCCGCATCGACTATCCTGTCGCGCACCGACAGCGCCTGTTGTACAAAGAGCGCCAGCACCTCCTGTTCGAGGCCGCGGTCGCCCATCGTCTGCCGCGCAAGGTGTGCCAAATCGACCGGTCGGGACCGCCTCGTTCCCGATACATCGCCCCCGGGCATTGAGAAGGCAATGCCGCTTTCGCCACGCATGAACTCGAACTCCGCTTCTTCGGCCGCCTGAAAAACTAGGCGAATCCAATGGACAACGGGTTAATGGATGGCCGGAAAAAATGTTGCGAAAGCGGCGCCGGAATCACGCTTCCGTTAACCTTATATTTAAAGTTTTACGTATCCCGCGGAATGCATGTTTTCTTTACCCCCCTGTGTCATTACGATACGAGGGGTCCATTTTCAGCCTCCTGCGCGTGGGTGCGACAACCAAAATCATAAGCCCGCGGCAGCTAGTACAGGGTAGCGAAGGCATGGCGAAGAAAACAACGACGACCAGATCTCTGGACAACGATGTGGCCAGGGAACTCGAGAAGGCACTCGATCTCGACCTCAGCGGCGACACCGGCAGCGGCGACCTCGATATAGCGGCCTCGATGGAAGATCTGGAAGCGCAGATATCCCAGGCCGCCGACGAATTGGCGCGCGAGGGACGCAATCAGACGCAGGCACCCGTCGTCAACCAAGCCCAGGCCGCGAATCCCGCGCCAAAGACCAGACCCGCCGAACTGCGCCCCGTCGAAACACGCAATGGCGGTCAGCCCGCCGGCTTCTCGCCGGCCAATGACGATCGTCAGAAGGATTACAAGACGCTTCTGCACAGCCTCAACCGGCGCGCCTCGAACACGATCTACTGGGTTATCGCCTTCGTTTCGCTGGCCTGGATCGCCGGCGCGGGCGGATTGGCCAACCTCCTCTTCGGGCCGAGCATCTGGAGGATCCGCACGCTCGACCAGTTCTTCGCCCGTCCCGAACTGATCGGCCTTGCTGTCGCGGCCATCGTGCCGGTCATCCTGTTCTGGGCCTTCGCCGCCATGATTCGCCGCGCGCAGGACATGCGCATCGCCGCCCAGTCGATGACGGAAGTGGCCTTCCGCCTCACCGAGCCGGAAAACATGGCCCAGGATCGCGTCATGATGATCGGCCAAGCCGTCCGCCGCGAGGTGGCCGCCATGGGCGAAGGCATCGAACGCACGCTGGCCCGCGCCGTCGAACTGGAAACGCTGGTCCACAGCGAGGTCAACCAGATCGAGCGCTCCTATTCGGAAAACGAAACCCGCATCCGCTCGCTCGTCGACGGGCTCGGCAGCGAGCGCGAGGCGGTCGTCAGCCATGCGGAGCGGGTTCGCGCTTCGATCGCCGGCGCGCACGACACCCTCAAGGACGAAATCGGCGCTGCCAGCGACCTCATCCGCGACAGCATTCTCAATGCATCGACCAAACTGTCGATGACCATCACCAATTCCGGCGACACGCTTATCGACCGCATCAACGAAAGTTCGCTGTCGATCTTCGATTCGGTGGAAGGACGGCTCGACACCATAACCGACAAGCTTTCGACCTCCGGCGAGGCTTTCGCCAGCCTGCTCGACACGCGCATCGCCAAGCTGACGGACACGACCGACGGCCTGACCCGGTCGTTGACCGACCTGCTCGACGATCGCACCAACGGCATGGTGTCGCTCCTAGGCGGCGCCGCGCGCACACTCAATTCGGAATTCGAGGCCAGCCTCAACGGCATCGAGCGCACGCTCGCCGAGCGCGGCCAGGCGCTGATCAGCGAGTTCCAGACCCGCGCCGAGGCCCTCGATACCGGCACGCAGAAGCTCAACGCAGCACTCGAAGCCCGCGCCCGGCAGATCAACGAAACGCTGGTCGAACGCGCGCGCGAAATCGCCCACACCTTCGCCGAGAGCAAGGACACGCTGACGGCGATGATCGACCAGGGCAAGACCCAGATCGGCGCCGACATGGCCGATATCGTCACGTCGACCTCGTCCATGCTCGAAGCGCGCGCCAGCGATTTCGCCGGACGCATGGAAGCGGCGCGCCACGTCGTCTCGCGCTCGTTCGATGCCGATATCCAGCGGCTTGCCGATGCCCGCGTGGGCATAGAGGAAGCGGTCGAAAATCACAGCCGCAGCCTTTCCGAGAGCCGCGAGCGCATGGCGGCCGCGATGCAGGCCGATCTGGCCAAGTTCGCCGAGAGCCGTGCCGGCATCGATGCCGCGGTAACCGACCAGGTGCAGAAGCTGGCCGAAGGCCGCAGCCTGATCGCGCGCGCTCTCGAAGAAGATCTGCGCAAGGTCAACGAATCGCGCGCTGCCATCGACGCTTCGCTCGGCAGCCACCTCGAAAGGCTGGAAGAAGGCCGCAACCGGCTCTCCCAGGCTCTCAACGAAGACTCCGGAAAGCTGGTGCAAGCCCGTACAATCATTGACGAAATGGTTGCTGGACATGTTGGCAAGCTGGCCGAGGGCCGCAACATTCTCTCGCGCGCGCTCGAAACCGACCTCGGCAAGCTCGTGGACACGCGCGCCGACATTGATGGCCTTGTCGCCGGTCAGGTCGAGAAGATCGCCGAGGGCCGCGCGGTACTCGCCAAGGCGCTGGAGAACGACATCGCCGGCATCAAGGACCTCATCGAGGCGCATTCGGCCAAACTGGCGGAAGACCGCTCGCAGCTCGGCCGTTCGCTGGAGGACGATCTGTCCAGCATACGCGGGCTGATCGAAGACCATTCGGGCCGCCTGGCCGAAGATCGCAGCCTGCTGTCGCAGACCCTTGAAGCCGACCTTGCCAAGCTCGCCGAGAGCCGCTCGAGCATCGACGGCCTGGTCGCCGGTCAGGTCGAGAAACTGGCCGAAGGCCGCGATATTCTCAGGCGGGCGCTGGAATCCGACCTCAACGCGATCAAGGGCGTCATATCGAGCCAGTCCGAGAGGCTGGCCGAGGACCGCGGGCAGCTGTCGCGGGTTCTCGAGGCGGACTTGCAGAACGTGAACAGCGTCATTGCCGACCACATGAACAAGCTGGTCCAGGACCGTTCGACCTTGTCGAAAGCGCTTGAGGAGGATCTCGCCAAGCTGGCCGAGAGCCGCTCGAGCATCGACGGGCTGGTGGCCGGCCAGGTCGAGAAGCTGGCCGAAGGCCGCGACATCCTGCGCCGTGCGCTGGAAGCCGATCTCAATACGATCAAGAACACCGTCGCCGACCAGTCCCAGAAACTGGTCGAAGATCGGGGACAATTCGCCCGGGCGCTCGAAGCCGACCTCGAAAACGTCAACACTCTCGTCAACAGCCACTCCGAAAGGCTTGTCCAGGATCGTTCGGCGCTGTCGAAGGCACTCGAAGACGATCTGGAAAACGTCAACGGACTGGTCAATAGCCACTCCGAGCGGCTTGTCCAGGAGCGTTCGGTGCTGTCGAAGGCACTCGAGGACGATCTCGCCAAGCTGGCCGAAAGCCGCTCGAGCATCGACGGCCTTGTCGCCGGCCAGGTCGAGAAGCTGGCCGAAGGCCGCGACATCCTCAAGCGCGCGCTGGAGGCCGATTTGCAGAGGCTGTCGGAGAGCCGTGGCGATCTCGACGGCATCATCGCCGGACATGTCGGCAAGCTGGCCGAAGGCCGCGACGTGCTGAGCCGCGCGCTGGAAGACGATCTCGGCAGGCTCGCCGAGACCCGCAAGGATATCGATCGTTCACTGTCGGGTCACATCGACCAGATCGCGGCCAGGAGCACCGACATCTCCGCTGCGATCGCCGCCGACGTGGACAAGATCGAGCAGGCGTTCAGTCGCCAGACCGGCATCATCGAGGAGCGTGCGGGCACCATGGAGCGTGCGCTGTCGACAGGCGTCGACAATGTGCGCAACGTGCTCGAGAAGAGCGCCGTCTTCGTGGCCGGCGCCTTGCGCGAGAAGGTCCTGGAAGTCACCAGCGTCCTGCATGAGCAGGCGGGCCAAGCCTTCTCCGATGCGGATCGCAAGATCGCCGAGCGCGCCGAGCAGACCTCGGCCGCCCTGCTGGCCCGGGCCGAAGACATCGCCCGCACCTTCGAGGAGGCGGATCGCCGTCTCCACGCCCGTGCGGAAGACACGTCGAGCGCCTTGCTTGCCCGCGCGGACGATGCGTCCAGTTCCTTGCTGGCGCGAGCCCATGAAACCGCCGATCAGCTTGCCGCCCGTGCGAGCGAAATCGCCGGCACGTTCGACGCGGCCGACCAGAAGCTGGCCGCCCGCGCCCAGGAGACCGCCGACCAGTTGGCGGCTCGGGTGAGCGAGATTGCCGGCACCTTCGACGCGGCCGACCAGAAGCTGGTTGCCCGGGCCGTCGAAACGGCACAGTCGCTGGCCGCGCGCGCCGGCGATATCCTGCGCAATTTCGAAGGCGCCGATCAGCGGCTCGGCATGCGCATCGGCGAATCGGCCGAAGCTCTTGCCGCGCGTGCAGCGGATCTCGGCCGCATCTTCGACGCCGCCGACCAGCACCTGGTCTCGCGCATCGCCGAAGGTTCGGAAGCGCTGTCAGGCCGCGCCTCCGAAATCGCCCGCATCTTCGATGATGCGGACAACCGACTGGTTTCCCGCATCGCCGCCAGCACCTCGACCATCGGCGAACATGCGCAGAGCATCGTTGGCGCCTTCACCAGCACGGAGCAGAGGGTCGCCGACCGTGCGCGCCAGACCGGCCAGGAACTGGCCGCGCATGCCCGTGAAATCGAGCAGGCGCTCGCCGGCGCCGACGAGCGGCTCGCATCGACCGCGGCAACGGCTGCTGCCCGCGTCGAAGAGCAGATCGCCAGCGTCGAGAACCGGCTAGCCCATACCGCCGAGACGATGGGCCAGAAGCTCAACGAGCAGGTGTCGAGCGCCGAAGCGCAACTCGTGTCGCGCGCCAATGTCATCGCGGAGACCTTCACCGCGGTCGGCCAGCATATCGGCCAGAGCACCAACGACGCCGCCAAGACGATCGGCGCCAACACCCGCGAGCTCAACACCATGCTCGCGGCACGGTCGGCGGAGATGTCGAAGATCCTCGACGAGACCGCGCGGCCGCTGGTCGAGCGTTTCGCCCAGGGCGGCTCGGAACTGCAAAAGAGCATGGAAGAGGTCACCGAACGTGCCGCCGAGAAGCTGCGCAGCGAAAACGCAGCCCTCGTCAACGCGCTCGCCAGCCGCACCGCCGAGACCCTTTCGGCGGTCGAAGGTGCCCGCTCGTCGCTATCCGACAGTGTCGCCGACCTGATCGGCCGAATGACCACGTCGAGCGCGCAGCTCGGTCAGCTGATCGAACAGGCCGCGGCCAATCTCGGCCAGGTCGACGAACGCCTGACCGGCAGCACGCAAAGCTTCGCGGCAACCACCGAGAAAGCGGCGCAGACCTTCGCCAGCTCGGCAAGGCTGGTCGATTCGAACACGACAAGGCTGACGGAACTGTCGTCGTCGACCTTGCGCGAGGTCGCGTCGATCGCCACCAAGTTCGATGAACACAGCCGCCTGCTCGCCGGTGCTTCGGACCTCCTGAGCTCGGCCCAGAGCAACCTCGAACACACGCTAGAAAGGCAGTCTTCACTCGAGGATCTCGCTGTCGGCCTGGTCAAGAAGTCGGAGGATCTCGAAAGGGTCATGCGCTCGTTCGAGAATCTGGTCGGCCAGACGCTGCAAAATGCGGAAGGCAGGACGCTGGAATCGGCCGACAAGATCCGCAACGCCATCACCGACGTCGTCGATTCGGCAACCAAGCGCTTCTCCGACGCGACCGAGGAGATGCGCCGCACCGCCGGCGCCATCAAGAGCGAGCTCGACCTCACCCGCGCCGAGCTCAAGAAAGGCGTCATCGAGATGCCGGAAGAGGCCAAGGAATCGACATCGGCCATCCGCCGCGCGGTTTCCGAGCAGATCAACGCCCTGAAGGAGCTTTCGGACATCGTTGCGAAGTCCGGCCGCAGTGGTGGAGAGCCCTTGGAATCGCGCAATCTGCGCCCGGCGCCGCAAGCCCCGGCAGCGTCCCGCGCGGCAGAGCCGCCGCGCCGCGCTCCCGCGCCACAGCCGGAACTTCGCGCGCCGCAGGCGCCGTCGGGCGGCACGGCGCTACGCGGCACGCTTGACCTGGAGCGCCCCGCCGACACGGCGCCGCGCCAGCGTCCCGACGCCGGCGCCCGCACGCAACAGGGCGGCTGGGTGCGCGATCTCCTGAGCGGGGCGTCACGCGAGGACGAAGCCAAGCCGGCAACACCCGCCGACGCGCCGCGCGCCGCCCCTGCCCAGCGCTCGCCGCTTCATGTCGTGGAATCACTGAACTCGCTGTCCGTCGACATCGCACGGGCCATCGATCACGATGCGTCGATCGAACTGTGGAACCGGTACCGGCGCGGCGAGCGTGACGTGTTCACGCGGCGGCTCTATACGCTGAAGGGGCAGCAGACGTTCGACGAGATCCGTCGCAAGTACCAGACGGAGGCAGAGTTCCGCGCCGCCGTCGACCGCTATTGCGATGATTTCGAGAAGCTGCTGAAGGACGTGTCGCGCAACGACCGCGACAACATCATGGCGCAGACCTACCTGACCTCGGATACAGGCAAGGTCTACACCATGCTGGCCCACGCCAGCGGCCGCCTGCACTAGGCAGCGGCAGACAGCCAATGAAAAAAGGCGGGGGACTTGTCTCCCGCCTTTTGGCTTGGAAGGGTGGACGTCGCATCCGGAACTGGATCTCTGACTTGTGAAGACGGCGATCATACTCGACTGCGAGTTTCTTTGTCTTGAGGGCTCGCAACGTCGATTCTGGTGCGCGGCTCACGATCCGGATCCGGTCATCGCGCAGATCGGCGCGGTCAGGCTTGGGCTCGAAGACGACTTTCCCGTCCTGGGCACGCACAAGGCCTATGTCAGACCGATCGACCGGTTTGGCAGGAGATACGCGCTCGACCCTTTCTTCACCGAACTGACTGGCATCACAGAAGAAAAGCTGGAGATCGAGGGGGTCGCGCTAGGAGAAGCCCTTGTTGACGTCGATCGTTTCTCCAATGGGGCGCGATTTTGGTCCTGGGGCAAGGACGAACTGAACATGATAGCCATCAGCTGCTATATCGCAGGCATCCCCGCTTCCATCCCGGCGGCCCGCTTTGACAATGCCGTAAAGCTGCTGATCTCGGCCGGGATGCCGATCGAGGACCTGGCAAGGACGCCGAGCAACAAGCTTGCCGACTATTATGGCGTTCAACACCCGCCATTGCAGGGACACGATGCGCTCGATGACGCGCTGTCCGTAGCCTACACCCTGCAGCACCTGATGAAGACCGGAAAGCTGCGGCCGGACGCCTTCGACCGCTTGTAGCCTGGTGGCTGGCGCCCACCCGGCATCGCCGCTCAGATCGCCGAATCAGTCCAGCGCACGATCTGTTTGGCCGCGTCGCCGAAGGCAGCATCGAGCGCGCCGACATAGCCTTGGTTGCCGCTGCCCGAGACGGGCGCGGTCGCCGTAAAGCTCTTGGACGCACGCACCTCGCCATTGCGGTCGTTGAGGATGCGCACGAACAGGTCGACCTCGGCATGATCGCCGCCGTCGACGCGGACTTCGAACGAACGGATCTCGACAATGACCTGGTAGTCGATCGCCAGCCCCTCGCCCGGCTTGCCCACGCCGGCGAAGCTGCCAGAGCGCTGGAACGTCTCCGCCAGCCGTGCCTGCACGATCAGCGGCAGCCGGTCCGCCCATTGCGCGCCCTTGAGGTACTGGATCGAGCGCGGGGACGGTTTTATGACGATGTTCTGGCTGTCCAGCGCCTTGAGCGCGGACGGCTGGGCGATCAGGATCTGGCGGCGGCTATGGCCATGCGCCTCGACCGACGGCGCCGACAGCTCGAATGTGTCAAGCGGCGCAGGCCCGCCGCCCGGCAGCGCGGCACAACCGGCAAGGGTCAAGGCAAGCAAGGCCACGCCCGATCTGAACACAATCGTCGACTTCACGCGCGATCCCTGCTGTCCCCGGCCTCACTATCCCTGGATTGTAATAACAACCCGCGGATGCAGACACTGTTTCTGCGGCGAGCCGAGACCGAAGTCAACGCCGCGCCCTGCCATCGTACTGCCGAACCTCGCCCTCGCCGCCCGACAGGATGCGCTGCGGATTGCGGCTGAGGTCGGTAACCGCCTCCTCGATGCGGCTGATCGAACGGCGGCTGTCCTGAACCAGCGCTTCGACATTCGAAAGGCCCTGGCCGGAGAACCGGGCTATATTGTCGGTGATGACGCCAAGCCGCGAATTCAGCGTATCGGCAACCTGCTTGAACGACCTCAGCGTGTCCCTGGCGTCCGCCATCACGCCGTCCGCCTGCCCCGAACCGAGCAGCTTGTCGACTTTGGCCAGGATGCCGTCGACGCGCACCGAGGCGTCGTTGAGCCGCTGCGCGAGCTGCCTCGCATCCTTGATCGTCTCGTCTATGTCGTCCGCCCTGTTCGCGAATTTGCCGGTCACCTTGGCGATGTCCGAGGCCGCCTTGTCGGCGCTTTCGCTTGCCTTCTGGATGTTGGCCAGAGCCGTGCGCACTTGCGCCGGATCGATGCCGTCGAGCACGCCGTCGACCTTGGCCAGCGTACCTTGTGTCTGCTTGGCGAAATCATTGACCGATCCCACGGCCGTATCGACATTCCTGATCACGCCATCGAGCTGTTTGGACGTTTCCTTGAGGTTGCCGGTCACCGTATCGACATTGGCGACGATGCTCTTGATCTTGTCCTTGTCGACGGCATTGAGCAGCCCTTCGGCCGCCTTCAGCGTGCCGTCGAGCTTGCCCGAGACACCCTTCAGCTCATCGGACAGCGCGCTGACCGCGGACAGGAACTTGTCGACGCCGTCGGAATTCCTGGCCAGCGCGTCGGAGAACGTCTGCACATTCTGCACGGTCTGCGTCAGCGGCCCGCGCACATCCTTGGTGAACCCCTCCAGCTGCGTCAGTACCGTGTCGGCGCGCGTGAAGATGTTCTGCGCCGTCTGCAAAAGATTGGTCACCGCCGACGGGTTGGCCACGATCTCGGCGACCTTGCCTTCCTTTTCGGCCTGGTCGAGAAGTTTTACTTCCTTGGGGTCGGCGCCTTTGAGTTCGATATTGGCCTGTCCGGTCAGTCCGGCCAGGCCGATATCGGCCTGCGTCGATTTGGTGATCGGCGTCATGCGGTCGATCTCGGTGTCGGCGATGGCGACCGTCGGATTGTCGACATCGATATAGACGCGCCTGACGTCGCCGACCTTGACGCCGTTGAACAGCACGAAGCTGCCGCGGCCAAGTCCGGAAGCCGAGCCAGGGATGCGCACGCGCAACAATGTGGTCTCGCCTTTGTCGCCGATCGCCGCCGTCCAATAGACGAAGCCGAACGCCGCGAGGATCGCCACCAGCGTGAAGATGCCGACAATAACGTAGTTGGCTCTGGTTTCCATTGCTTCACTTATGGCTATGCGCGCGCGGCAAGATCAAGTTGCCGGGCTCGTTTTCCGCGGAAATACGATTTTACCCACGGTTCTTCACTCTTCAGCATGTCGTCGATGGTGCCTTCGACCAGCACTTTCTTCTTGCCGAGCACGGCGACGCGGTCGCAGGCGGTGAAAAGCGTGTCGAGATCGTGGGTCACCATGTAGACGGTCAGGTCCATCGTATCGCGCAGCTTGACCACCAGCTCGTCGAATTCCGCCGCGCTGATCGGATCGAGGCCCGAGGTCGGCTCGTCGAGGAAGACGATGTCGGGATCGAGCGCCAGCGCGCGAGCCAGTGCCGCGCGCTTGATCATGCCGCCCGACAGCTCGGACGGGAATTTCTGCGCCGCGTCCGGCGGCAGCCCGACCAGTTCGACCTTGAGCATCGCCAGTTCGTCCATCAACTTGCGCGGCAGGTCGAGATATTCGCGCATCGGCACCTGGACGTTTTCCAGCACCGTCAGCGCCGAGAACAGCGCGCCGTGCTGGAACAGCACCCCAAGGCGCATGTCGATGCGCAGCCGTTCGGCATCGTCGGCCTTTTCGATATCCACGCCGAACAGCTTGATCGTGCCGGACTGCTTGCGCGTCAAACCAAGGATGGTGCGCAGCAGAACTGATTTGCCGGCGCCCGAAGCGCCGACGAAACCGAGGATCTCGCCGCGCCAGATATCGAGCGACAGTTTGTCGAGGATCAGGTTGTCGCCGAAGGAAACGGTGATGTCATGCGCCGAAAGCACGACCTCGCTGTCATCCGCGCCCTCCTTGGCCCTGGTCTCGATGCCGTTTCCCATCGCCATTTCAGAACTCGATCGCTGCATAGAACATGGCGAAAAGCCCGTCGAGGATGATGACGACGAAGATCGATTTCACCACCGAGGCGGTCACGTGCTGACCAAGCGATTCGGCGCTGCCGCCGACCTTCATGCCCTCGACCGAGGCGATGGTGCCGATGATCATGGCCATGAACGGCGCCTTGATCAGGCCGGCGAAAATGGTGCTGAGGTCGATGGCGACGCGCAGCCGATCGATGAAGGCGGCGGGTGCGATGTCGGAATAGAGCCAAGCCGCGAGGATACCGCCGCCGAGTGCGGCAAAATTGGCGATGATGGTCAGGCAAGGCAGGGCGATCACCAGCGCCACCAGGCGCGGAAAGACCAGCACGCCGATGGGGTTAAGCCCGATGACCTTCAGCGCATCCACTTCCTCGCGCATCTTCATCGAGCCGATTTCGGCGGTGATGGCGCTGCCCGAGCGGCCGGCGATCATGATTGCCGTCATCAGCACGCCGAGTTCGCGCAGGATCAGCACGCCGACGAGGTCGACGACGAAGATGTCGGCGCCGAAATAGCTGAGCTGGTAGGCGCCCTGCTGGGCAACGATGGCGCCGACGATCGCCGACATCAGCACCACCACCGGAATGGCTCCGACGCCCATGCGGTCGATCTGGTTGAAGATCGCCGCCGGATTGACGGCATGGCCGCGGCCGAGCTTCATCTGCGCGCCACGGATCGTGGCGCCCAGTATGTTCATCGAGGCGAGAAAATCGTCGCGCATTTCGTAGACGCGGCGGCCGACCGCCTCCAGCGTGCGAATGACGATGTTGGGCGGCCCGACCGGCCCCGATTCGGGCTCGCGCCGCACCGCATCGCCGACCGCGCCGAGCAGGATCGAGGCAACGTCGCTCTGGCCCTGCAACCTGACCTCGACGCCCTTCTTCTCGAAAGCGCTGACCAGGCGGTCGATCAGCCAGGCGCCGGCGGTATCGATCTTCTCGATATGCGAAAGATCGAGCGCCAAGGTATTGAAACCGCTCCGTTTCTCGATTTTGCGCATCTCTGCGTCCATCGCGGCCACGGTGCGCGTCGTCCAGATTCCCGAGAAGGCGCAGCCGAGAACGCCTGCTTCCTCACCGACCGACACGCGCGGTTCGTGGTCAGCCTCCGAGGCGGTCTTGCCGCTTGCGTCGCGCTTGCCGATGGTCAACATGGCGTCCTGTTTAGCCTGACGGGTCCGGCCTTGTCGATTTGCCGACGACCCTTCTCGCACAGCCGGAGCAGAAAATTATGGCGCGTGTCATTTCGGTCGAGGCCGAGCGTTTTCCAATCGCCGGCACCTTCACCATTTCGCGTGGTTCGAAGACCGAAGCCGAAGTGATCACCTGCACGATCAGCGAAGGCGATTACACGGGCCGTGGCGAATGCGTGCCGTACAAACGCTATGGCGAGACCATGGACGGGGTTCGCGCCGCGATAGAGGCCATGCGCGGGCAAATCTCTGCTGGCATGGACCGGACAGCCCTGCTCGGCGCCATGCCGGCAGGCGCGGCGCGCAACGCCATCGATTGCGCCTTGTGGGACCTGGAAGCCAAGATCAGCGGCAAGGCGGTGGCGGACGTAGTCTGGCCGGCTCCTTTGCATCAGCTCGAGACGGCCTACACGCTGTCGCTGGGCGAACCCGAGGCGATGGCGGCGCAGGCCCGTGCCAACGCGGCGCGCCCGCTGCTCAAAGTCAAGATCGGCGGCGACAACGACATTGCGCGCATCCGCGCGGTCCGGCAGGCCGCGCCCGGCAGCCGCATCATCCTCGACGCCAACGAGGGCTGGAACGACGACACCATCGCCGCGAACCTCGCCTTTGCCGCCGAGCAAGGCATCGCGCTTATCGAACAGCCGCTGCCGGCGGGCCATGACGGCATCCTGCGCCACATCGCGCATCCGGTGCCGATCTGCGCGGACGAGAGCGTGCATGAGGCGGGGGATCTGGCCGCGCTCGCCGGTCTCTACGATGCCGTCAACATCAAGCTCGACAAGTCGGGCGGGCTGACGGCGGCGCTCGTGCTGCGCGACCGCGCCCGCGAACTGGGTTTCGGCGTCATGGTCGGCTGCATGGTCGGCACGTCGCTGGCGATGGCGCCGGCGGTGCTGCTCGCCCAGGACGCCGATTTCGTCGACCTCGACGGACCGCTGCTGCTTGCGCGGGATCGTGTGCCCGGCCTCGCCTATGAGGGATCCTTGGTTTCACCGCCCGATCCGGCGCTTTGGGGCTGAGCGCGCCGCGAGTCCGACCAGCACCAGGCCGATGATCGCGATCGGGATCATGGCCAGGAAGCCGTCGACCCCGAAACGGTCGTAGAGCGGGCCGGAGGCGAGCGTCACGGCGGCCATGAAGAAGCCGTTGAAGAAATAGGCGACGCCCTGTGCGGCACCGGTGCGCTCTTCCGAGACCGTTTCGCCGATCATTTTCTGCAGGCCGATCAGCACCATGGCCACCGACACCGAATGCAGGGTCTGGACGCCGAAAAACCCGGCGACGCCGAGGCCAAGCGGCCAGATCAGCGGAAAGGCGATCCAGCGCACGACCGCGCCGATGCCGGCAATCACCATCACCCTGACGACCGACACGGAGGCGAATATGCGGTTGAAAAACACGAACATGCAGACTTCGGCCACCACGCCCCACGCCCACAGAAGCCCGACGACGGTGTCGCCGATGCCGATCGACTTCCAGTAGATCGACACGAAGCCGTAAAGGAAGGCGTGGCTGGCGGTGAGGATGCCGACACCCAGGGTGAAATAGACGAAATAGGCATTGAAGAGACTTGGTGCCGAGTGCTGGATCTCCGCGGCCGAAAGCGGTGAGGCAAGGCGCGGCCGGCCAAGACGCGGCGCAAGCAGCGCGGCAAAGAGCGCGGCACCCAGTGCCGCGAAAATGATCGCCGGGACGGCTTGCGCCCCTGCCGCGGTCAGGATGAAACCACCGGCCACGTTGGCGCAGAGATACGAGATCGAACCCCACTTGCGCATGCTGGTGTAGTTGGAGCCGAAGCGGCGCACGCCCGAAAGCGCGAGCGAATCGGCCATCGGCGAATGCGGTGTCCATACGATCGTCAGCGCCAGCGACACCGCAAGCACGACGGCGTAGGAGGCCGGCAGAAAATAGCCGGCGGAAATGATCATCGATGCCGCGACGAGCGCGATATAGACGTCGGCGCGGTCCCTCGCCCGGTCCGCGAGCGCGGTGAGCAGCGGCGTCGTCACGACGCGCAGGAACATCGGAGCCGCCAGGATGACGGCGATCTGCTCGGCGTGAAAACCTTTCGCCTGCAGCCACAGCGGGAAGTAGGGCAGATGCGTGCCCTGCGACACGAACAATGTCGCGAAGATCAGGCTCATGCGCAGTTCGAAATGGCGAGGCTTGACGAGCTGTTCGGGTGAAAGCGGCGGCAGCGGCATGAATCGATCCAATAACGCTGCCGTCCACGAACGGCGAGCAGTGTGGATTGACCCTTAACATGAGGAAAAACCGGACGAAACCGATTGGCCTAATCGATTAACACCGGAATCTGTGCCTGGCACCCGCAGTCAGGCGGCCTGCACCACCCGGTCCTCGATCAGCATCGGGATGAATGGTTCGTCCGGCGCCTCGGGCAAGACATGCGCCCAGGTCAGGATTTCCATCCGGCCGTCGAAATGTTCGACCACCGCCGTGCAGCTTTCCACCCAGTCGCCGGTGTTGATGTACTGAACGTCGCCATAGCTTTCGATCGCGGCATGATGGATATGGCCGCATATGACGCCGTCGACATGCGAGCGCCGCGCCTCGTCGCTGAGTACCGTCTGGAACGAGCCGATGAAATTCACCGCCTTCTTGACCTTGACCTTGGCCCAGGACGAAAACGACCAGTAAGGCAGGCCGAGCAGCTGGCGCAGCCGGGTGATCACACGGTTGACCTGCATGGCGGCGTCGTAGGCATGGTCGCCGAGATAGGCGAGCCAGCGCTGATTGTGCACGACCGTGTCGAACTGGTCGCCATGAATAACGAGCAGCCGCCTGCCGTCGGCGGTTTCGTGAATGGCGCGGTCGGCTACGACGATGCCGCCGAAATGCACGCCCTGGAACTGGCGAGCGAATTCGTCGTGGTTGCCGGCGATGTAGGTGATGGTGGCGCCCTTGCGCGCCTTGCGCAGCAATTTCTGCACGACGTCATTGTGGCTCTGCGGCCAGTGCCAACTGCGCCTCAGGCGCCAGCCATCGACGATATCGCCGACGAGATAAATGATGTCGGCATCGTGATGTCTAAGGAAATCGATCAGGAAATCGGCCTTTGCCGCCTTCGACCCGAGATGGACGTCGGAGATGAACATGCTGCGGAACGTGCGGGGCTCTTGGCCGGACATCGCGAATTCACCGTTGCTTTCGCGAGCCTATGCCCCGATTCATGCAACAACCGTATGACGGTTGCGATTGGTCCAGCCCAAGAGCTAGCCTGCCGGCGAATCACAGGAGAAATCGTCATGGATCTCGGCATCCGCGGAAAGAAGGCCATCGTCTGCGCTTCGAGCAAGGGGCTCGGAAAAGGCTGCGCCATGGCGCTGGCCGAGGCTGGTTGCGACGTCGTCGTCAACGGGCGCAACGCCGAGCTGGTGGCCAAAACCGCTGCGGAGCTGCGCGAGCGTTACGGCGTGACCGTCACGGAAGTCGTCGGCGACGTATCGAAGCCCGAGGTGCAGAAGGCGCTTCTCGCCGCTTGCCCCGAACCCGACATACTGGTCAACAATAATGGCGGCCCGCCGCTGCGCGATTTCCGCGAGCTCGATCGTGCCAAGATGCTCGAAGGCGTGACCCAGAACATGGTGACGCCGATCGAGCTGGTGCAGGCAGTGATCGACGGCATGGCCGTGCGCGGTTTTGGCCGCATCGTCAACATCACTTCGCTATCGGTCTATGTCCCCATCCCCG
This sequence comes from Mesorhizobium sp. B2-6-4, assembly GCF_006441495.1. Taxonomy (NCBI): domain Bacteria; kingdom Pseudomonadati; phylum Pseudomonadota; class Alphaproteobacteria; order Hyphomicrobiales; family Phyllobacteriaceae; genus Mesorhizobium; species Mesorhizobium sp. B2-6-4. The sequence continues at coordinate 27,069 of NZ_VFUE01000006.1, read as the reverse complement.
GCCTTGATCTGTCGTCCGGCGCGCGCGCCGGCCTGACCTCCTTTCTTGCCGGCGTGGCGCGCACGGTGGTCGACCGCAACGTGACCATCAATAGCCTGCTGCCCGGCAAGCTGGATACCGACCGGCTGCGCGGTCCGCACGAGGCCGGCAGCGTTGAAGACCCGGCCGCGGCAGCCGCCCGCAAGGCGCGCATCAGTGCCGACGTGCCGGCCAAGCGGCTCGGCACGCCGGAGGAATTCGGCCAGATCTGTGCCTTCCTGTGCTCGGTCCATGCCGGCTACCTGACCGGCCAGAACATACCGGTGGACGGCGGCCTCTATGTCAGCGCCTTCTGAGACCCGGTAGCGCCGGCGTCGAAGGAATTCCGCCAAGCTGTTGAAACAGATTGATTATCCCTGCTTCGTCAACGTGAATGGCGATTGCGTCATTTGGCGTCGCGAAAAACCTTGGCCGCATGCTAAGAAGGCGGCACGCAGGATCGCAGGGAGGCCCGGAATGAACGGCGAGAGCAAGAAAACGGCACGTTCGGACCTCGACGAAGCCGCGCTCTACTTCCACAAGCACCCGACGCCGGGCAAGCTCGAAATCCAGGCCACCAAGCCGCTCGGCAACCAGCGCGACCTGGCGCTCGCCTATTCGCCGGGCGTGGCGGCCCCTTGCCTCGAAATCCGCGACGATCCGGCGACCGCGGCCGACTACACGGCGCGCGCCAATCTGGTCGGCGTCGTTTCCAACGGCTCGGCCGTGCTCGGCCTGGGCAATATCGGCCCGCTCGCTTCGAAGCCGGTCATGGAAGGCAAGGCGGTCCTGTTCAAGAAATTCGCCGGCATCGACGTCTTCGACATCGAGATCGACGCGCCCGAGATCGAGCGCATGGTCGAAACGGTGGCGGCGCTGGAACCGACCTTCGGCGGCATCAACCTCGAGGACATTAAGGCGCCGGAATGCTTCGAGGTCGAAGAGCGACTGAAGGCCCGGATGGGCATACCGGTTTTCCATGACGACCAGCACGGCACCGCCATCATCGTCGCCGCCGCAGTGCTCAACGGCCTGGAATTCGCCGGCAAAACCATTGCCGACATCAAGATCGTCACTTCGGGCGCCGGCGCGGCGGCATTGGCCTGCCTCAACCTGCTGGTCTCGCTCGGCGCCAAGGTCGAGAACATCTGGGTCACCGACCGGTTCGGCGTTGCCTACAAGGGCCGCACCGACGAGATGGACCGCTGGAAAGATCCTTATGTGAAGGACACGGAGGCACGCACGCTGGCCGACGTCATATCGGGCGCCGACGTGTTCCTCGGGCTTTCGGCCGCCGGCGTGCTGAAACCGGAATTGCTCCAGCACATGGCGCCGAAGCCTTTGATCCTGGCGCTGGCCAATCCCAATCCGGAAATCATGCCGGAAGTGGCGCGGGCGGCGCGCCCCGACGCGATGATCTGCACGGGCCGGTCCGATTTTCCAAATCAGGTCAACAACGTACTGTGTTTTCCTTACATCTTCCGCGGCGCGCTGGACTGTGGCGCCAGCGCCATCAATGAGGAGATGAAGATGGCCGCGGTGCGGGCCATCGCCGCCCTTGCCCGCGAAGAACCTTCGGATGTCGCCGCGCGCGCCTATTCCGGCGAGACGCCGGTGTTCGGACCCGAATTCCTGATCCCCTCGCCCTTCGATCCGCGGCTCATCCTGCGCATCGCCCCGGCCGTCGCCAAGGCGGCCTGCGACACCGGTGTCGCGACAAGGCCGATCAGCGACTTCTCCGCCTATATCGACAAGCTCAACCGCTTCGTCTTCCGCTCCGGCCTGGTGATGAAGCCGGTGTTCTCGTCGGCCAAGGCGTCGAGCGCCAAGCGCGTCATCTATGCCGACGGCGAGGACGAGCGCGTGCTGCGCGCCGCGCAGGTGGTTTTGGAGGAAGGCATCGCCGAGCCGATCCTGATCGGCCGTCCGCACGTCATCGAGGTGCGATTGAAGCGCTACGGACTGCGCATCAAGCCCGGCGTCGACTTCGGCCTGATCAACCCGGAGGACGATCCGCGCTACCGCCATTACGTCGACCTCCTGATCGAGCTGGCCGGCCGGCGCGGCGTGACGACGGAGGCCGCGCGCACCATGGTGCGCACCGACAACACGGTGATCGCGGCCCTCGCATTGAAGCGCGGCGACGCCGACGCCATGGTCTGCGGCCTCGAAGGGCGTTTCGAGCGGCACCTGCGCAACGTCACGCTGATCATCGGGCCACGAACCGGCATCAAGGACCGGGATCTGTCGACGCTGTCCATGCTGATCTCGCAACGCGGCATCATCTTCCTGACCGACACCCATGTTTCTGTCGACCCCACCGCCGACGAGATCGCCGAAATGACCGTGCTGGCGGCCGAGGAGATCCAGCGCTTCGGCATCGAGCCCAAGGCGGCGCTGCTGTCGCATTCGGATTTCGGCTCGCGCGATTCGCCGAGTGCGCTCAAGATGCGGCAGGCGGCGGCGATCCTGGCGCGCATCGCGCCCGAGCTGCAATGCGACGGCGAGATGCATGCCGATTCCGCGCTGTCGGAACATCTGCGCCAGCGCGTCTATCCGCATTCGCGTCTGAAGGGCGAAGCCAATCTCCTGGTGTTCCCCAACCTCGATTCCGCCAACATCACGCTGACAGCGCTCAGGACCATGATGGATGCCCTGCATGTCGGCCCGATCCTGCTCGGCACCGACAAGCCGGCGCATATCCTGACGCCCTCGGTGACTTCGCGCGGCGTCGTCAACATGACAGCGCTGGCGGTGGTCGAGGCCGCCCACAAGGCGCAAGCTGTCGTCGATCTGGGCTGAACACCAATTCGGGGGTAAACTGCGGTTTAACCACGAGCACGTAGCGTGCGGCGAACAACCAAGCAGGGTTTCGGCGGATGATGGGCAAAGGGTGGAAGCAGGCGCATCTCGCCGTGCTGCTTGGCCTGCTGCTTTCGGGCGCCGCCGTCTCCGAGCCGCAGGCCGCCTCGCGTGTCTGCCGCCAGCTCGAGACCGATCTTGCCGCGACCTCGCGCGGCAGTGGCGGTCCGGCCCTGATCCGGAAATATGACGCCGCGATCGACCGGCAACGCGAGCAGATTTCAAAGGCGCGCGGCCAGTCCAGCAGCGCCGGCTGCGGCTTCTCTCTATTCAGCCGCAATGTCAGCCAATGCGCTGGGTTCAACGCCACCATCGAGCGCATGAACGCCAATCTCGATAGCTTGCAGGCCAAGCGCGCCCGCCTCGCCGGCGGCGGTTCGCGGCGCGATCGCGCACGCATCCTGGCCGCGCTCGACACCAATGGCTGCCGCGAGGACGCGGTGGCGCCCCGCCGCGAACTCTTGCGCGAAGCGAAACGGGAACAAGGCAACGGCAATCTGTTCGACCAGCTGTTCGGCGGCGACACACGCCGGCTCGATACGCTCGACCAGTCTGACGATCCCGACGAGGAGCGCAATATCCGCCGCGTGCCGGGCCGGTCCGGCATACCGGATTTTCCGGGCGTCGGCGGCGAGTTCCGTACCACCTGCGTGCGCACCTGCGACGGCTACTTCTTTCCGATGTCGAATGCCGCCTCGGTCGGCGATTTCGAGCGCGACCAGAAGAACTGCGAATCGAGCTGTCCCGGCACCGAGATCCAGGTCTTCTATTCGCGCGGCATGGGCGACGATTCAGCCGACATGACATCGTCGGTCACCGGCCGACCCTACAGCGAACTGCCGACGGCCTATCTTTACAAGCAGCCCAACCTGTCGCGGCCGCCGGCCTGCGGCTGCAACGCCGCGCAGAACTTCCAGATCATCGGCGGCAATCCGCCAAGCCAGCAACAGTCGCGGCCGCAAACGGAGGGCGCCCCGTTCATTCCGGTGCCTGCCTCCAAACCCGATCCAGGTGCCGATCCCGAGACGCTGGCAAACGCCGCAGGCGGGCTGGACCGCGACGCCATCAAGCGGCTTGCGGTCAAACCGGTCACATCGCCGGTCTCGACGCTGCCGCCGGAACAGCGGAAGGTCAGGGTCGTCGGGCCAACGTTCCTTCCCGACCCATCAGCGGCAATAGATCTGCAAGCTCCGGTCCCGAAGTCAGTCCGGTAAGGGCGAGCCTCAGCGGCATGAACAGCGCCTTGCCCTTGCGGCCGGTCGCTTCCCTGATCTTGGCCGTCCAGTCCTTCCAGACGGTCCCGTTCCAAGGCTCCTCGGGCAGCAGATCGATGGCCTGGTGAAGAAAATCTCGATCGGCGTCGGAAAATTCCGGCTTCTCCTGCGGCCCTTCGCGCAGGATGCGCCACCAGCCGACAGCATCGGCCAGCCTGTCGAGATTACCGCGCACAGCCAGCCAGAACGGTTCCGCCTGCTCGCCCGATATGCCGAGCACCACCAGCCGATTCTGCGCTTCGGAGAACGGCATTTGGTGCAGCAGCGTCCGGTTGAGCACGAAAAGCTCGTCCGGGTCGAACTTTGCCGCCGACTTCGAAGTCGCAGCCGGGTCGAAACGGCTGGCGAGTTCGGCCAGGTCGTGCGCGGCGGCGACATTCTCCGACGTGCCGACGAGCACGGCCAGCGATGCGACCGCCATCGGCTCGATGCCGTCCTCGCGCAGGCTTTCGATGGAGAGTGCGCCGGTGCGCTTCGACAGCCCCTCGCCCGAAACGGTGGTCAGCAGATTGTGGTGGCCGAATTCCGGCGGCTCGGCACCCAGCGCCCGGAACAGCGCGATCTGCACGCCGGTGTTGGTGACGTGGTCGTCGCCGCGGATGACATGGCTGACGCCCATCTCGATATCGTCGACGACGGATGGCAGCGTATAGAGATAGGTGCCGTCCTCGCGCACCAGCACCGGGTCCGACAGCGAGGCGAGATCGACGGTTTCCTGCCCGCGCACCAGGTCGTTCCAATGGATTTCGGTGCGCTCCGGCTGCTGCGGATCGCCGGTGAAATTGGGCAGCAGGAAGCGCCAGTGCGGCCGGCGGCCATCGGCCTGATATTCGGCGATCTGTTCCGACGTCAGCGTCAGCGCTTCGCGGCCATAGACCGGCGGCAGGCCGCGCGTACGGCGCACCTTGCGCCTGAGGTCGAGCTCCTCCGGTGTTTCATAGCAGGCATAGAGAACGCCCGCCGCCTTCAGCCGCTCGACCGCCGCGTCATAGATCTCGAAGCGACGCGACTGGTATTCGGTGGTGTCGGGAAAGATGCCAAGCCAATGCAGGTCGTAAAGGATGGCGTCGGAAAATTCCTGCTTCGAGCGCGCGACATCGGTGTCGTCGAAGCGCTGGATGAAGCGCCCCTTATGGTTCATGGCGAACAGCCAGTTGAACAGGGCGGTGCGCGCATTGCCGATATGGATGCGGCCTGTCGGTGAAGGGGCGAAACGAACGGTAACTGTCATGAGCGGGGCGTACCGGATGCTTTTGTGATTGACAAGACGCGCCCCCGTGCCGTGCCGCAGACATAGAACATGGCGCAAGCAATGAAAAGACTTGGCGGACGCGGCTCCGCCCGCGATCACATGTCCCGCGCCGCCCGCCCGTCAAGCCGCCGGCGCCTGATGGGATGGCCTCCGGGCCAGAGCCGGAGGCCATCCCCGATCAGGTGACAAGTCCCTTGGTCAATTCGAGCGCCTGGCGCTCGAACAGGCGGCGGTAGATGCCGCCCGGCAGCCGGATCAGCGCGTCATGCGAGCCTTCCTCGGCGATCTTGCCGCGATCGAAGACCAACAGCCTGTCGAGCGCCCGCACCGTCGAAAGCCGGTGCGCGATGACCAGCGTGGTGCGGCCGACCATCAGCCGCTCCATCGCCTGCTGGATCAGCACCTCCGATTCTGAATCGAGGCTCGACGTCGCCTCGTCCAGGATCAGGATGCGCGCATCGGCGAGGAACGCGCGCGCGATCGCCACGCGCTGGCGCTCGCCGCCCGACAGCTTCACGCCGCGCTCGCCGACGAGCGTGCCGTAGCCCTTCGGCAGGTTGGCGATGAAGTCGTGCGCGCTCGCCAGCTTCGCGGCGTGCTCGATCTCGGCCTGCGTGGCGCCAGGCCGGGCATAGGCGATGTTTTCGGCCAGCGAGCGGTGGAACAGGATCGGCTCCTGCTGCACGATGGCGATCTGCGCGCGCAGCGACGCCTGCGTCACCTCCGAAATGTCCTGGCCGTCGATCAGGATCCGGCCGGCGTTCACGTCATAGAGCCTCTGGATCAGCTTGACGAAAGTCGTCTTGCCCGACCCGGAATGGCCGACCAGCCCGACCCGCTCGCCCGGCGCGATATCGACCGAGAAATCGCGATAGAGCGGCGAACGGTGACTGCCATAATGGAAGGTGACGTCGTCGAAGGCGATGCCCCCTTGCGTGATGCGGATCGGTCCGGCGCCGGGCCGATCCTCGATGCCGAGCGGTTCGGACTGGAAATCGACCAGTTCCTCCATGTCGTTGATCGAGCGCTGCAGGTTGCGGATATGCGTTCCGATATCCCTGAGATAGCCTTGCAGGACGAAGAAAGAAGTCAGCACGAAGGCGACGTCGCCGGCCGTTGCCTGCCCCCACGACCACAGCATCAGCGCCAGGCCGATGACCGCCGCTCTCATCACCAGCAGCAGCACCCCTTGCGTGGTACCGTTGATGGTGCCGCGCACCCAGGTGCGCCGCGTGCGGGCACGCCATTTGGCGACGACCTTCGCAAGCCGGTTCTCCTCGCGCTCCTCGGCGCCAAACCCCTTGACCACGGCGTTGCAGCTCACCGCGTCGGCCAGCGAGCCGCCAAGGCGCGTGTCCCAGGTGTTGGCGAGCCTGGCCGCCGGCGCGACATAACCAAGCGACAGCATCGCCGTGACAGCGATGAACAGCACCGAGCCGGCGGCGACAACCGCTCCCATCAGCGGCCAGAACCAGCCCAGCAGCAGCGTCGAGCCGACGAGCATGACGATCGACGGCAGCAGCGCGATCAGGATCGTGTCGTTGAGCAGGTCCAACGCCCACATGCCGCGCGTCACCTTGCGCACGGTCGATCCGGCGAAGCTGTTGGCGTGCCAGTCGGTGGAAAAGCGCTGGACACGGTGGAAGGCGGCGGCGGCGATGTCGGCCATCATCTTCAGCGTCAGTTCGACGATCCCCATGAAGGCCAAATTGCGCAGGACGACACCCGCCAGCGCCAACGCCATCAGCATGGAAAACGCGGTCATCGCGGCATTCCAGGCGATCTCGTCGGCGCCGGCGCTGCTGGCGACGGCATCGACCAGCCGGCCGGAATAGAGCGGCGTCAGCACATCGGCCAGCGTCGACAGCAGGAAACCAGCCATGATCAGCGAAAGCCGCCAGGGCTGGCGCCGCCAGTGGGTGAAAGTAAAGCCAAGAACGCTGCGAAAGGCGCTTGCGCGCAAATCGATTCGAAAACGAGCCATGATGTCATTCGGGCGCAAAAAGCCCGATCCCGGTAAGGTCGAAAATTGAAAAAACCGCGCAAGGGGCTCAATGCCCGGGAATGCGGAGGTTCGGTTATGAATGGCCACTTGCCCGAAGGCGGCGACCGGCATCGGCAAAGGCCTGTTCTCGATCCGGCTCCGTTCCGAGGGTGAAAACCCTGCGGCGCGCCGGTCGGGACCTAGGCTTCGCGGCCTCGCATAACGATGTCAAATCCTGGCATTCGGTCCTCCCTAAAGGGAATCGCGGAGAGGCCCTTATAGAGATGCCTCATCGCATCGCCAAGGCTGGCGGTCACCAAAAACGGCATCTGGTCCAAGCACTGGGATAAATTTGCAACAACGGCAAAGGCGCTTGGTCAGCGGATCGGCTTACGATCGAGGCGCATGTACCGGCCATCGGTCGATGCCTTGAATCCCAGTCTTTCATAAACCCCATGCGCGTCGCTGGTCGATAGGCTCCAGTGCGAAACGGTGCGGAGCTCGGGGTGATCGATCAGTGCCTGCACCAGCCGCGAGCCGATGCCCTGCCCGCGATGCTGCGGCCAGACGATGATATCGGCCAGATAGGCGAACACCGTGCGGTCGGTGATCGCCCGGCCGAAGCCGACCTGTTTGCCTTCGACATAAGCGCCGACGCAGAGCGAATTCGCGAAGGCGCGGCGGTGGGTCTCGTCACTGCGCCCGCCGCCCCAATAGCTTGCCATCAACAGGTCGGATGTCGCCCTGAAGTCGATCCGTGACAGGTCGAAGCTGATTTCACACTCGGGCATCGCTACCCCTCGCCTGCGGCATGACGCGAATTTTCGGTCGGTACGGTGTCTAGCCGCGATCCCTGAACCGGTTGGTGATGGGATAGCGACGGTCGCGGCCGAAATTCTTCCTGGTGATCTTCACGCCGGGCGCCGCCTGCCGGCGCTTGTATTCGGCGACGTAGAGCAGGTGCTCGATGCGCGTCACCGTCGCCCGGTCATGGCCGCGCGCGACGATGTCGTCGACGCCCATCTCGTTCTCGACCAGGCATTCGAGGATGTCGTCCAGCACCGGATAGGGCGGCAGCGAATCCTGATCGGTCTGGTTCTCGCGCAGTTCCGCCGACGGCGCCTTGTCGATGATGTTCTTCGGGATCACCTCGCCCGACGGTCCGAGCGCGCCCGGCGGCACGTGGCTGTTGCGCCAGCGCGACAGTGCATAGACCTGCATCTTGTACAGGTCCTTGATCGGATTGAAGCCCCCATTCATGTCGCCATAGAGCGTGGCATAGCCGACCGACATCTCGCTCTTATTGCCTGTCGTAACCACCATCGAGCCGAATTTGTTGGAAATCGCCATCAGGATGGTGCCGCGCGCGCGGCTCTGCAAGTTCTCCTCGGTGATGCCTTCCTTGGTGCCTTCGAAAAGCTGCGTCAGCGCATGAAGGAAACCTTCGACCGGCTCGAAGATCGGCACGATGTCATAGCGGCAGCCGAGTGCGCGGGCACAGTCTTCAGCATCCTTAAGCGAATCCTTCGACGTATAGCGGTAAGGCATCATCACCGCGCGCAGCCGCTCCTCGCCCAGCGCATCGACGGCAAGGGCCGCGCAGATGGCCGAATCGATGCCGCCCGACAGGCCGAGCACGACGTTCTTGAAACCGTTCTTGTTGACGTAGTCGCGCAAGCCCAGCATGCAGGCGCGGTAGTCGGCCTCCTCCCGTTCGGGGATCTTCGACATCGGTCCTTCCGAACAGACCCAGTTTTCGCCTTGTCTCCTCCAGGTGGTGATGTCGACCGCCTCCTCGAACTGGCTCATCTGGAAAGCAAGCCGCTTGTCGGCACCTATGGCAAACGACGCGCCGTCGAAGATCAGCTCGTCCTGGCCGCCGAGCTGGTTTGCATAGATCATCGGCAGCCCGCATTCGATAACCTGGCGGATGACGACCTGGTGGCGCACATCGATCTTGGCGCGGTAATAGGGCGAGCCGTTCGGCACCAGCAGGATTTCCGCGCCGCTCTCGGCCAGCGTCTCGCAGACGCCGATGTCGCCCCAGATGTCCTCGCAGATCGGGATTCCCAGACGCACGCCGCGGAAATTGACGGGCCCCTGGATCTCCGGTCCGGCCTGGAAGACGCGCTTCTCGTCGAACTCGCCATAATTCGGCAGATCGACCTTATAGCGCTCGGTGATGATCTTGCCGCCATCGGCGAAGACGATCGAGTTGTGGGTGCCGGTCTTGCGCTTCAGCGGCGTGCCGATGATGACGCCGGGACCGCCATCGGCGGTGTCGGCGGCAATCTCCTGCGCGGCCCGCTCGCAGGCCTTCAGGAAGGCCGGCTTCAGCACCAGATCCTCAGGCGGATAGCCGGCGAGGAAAAGCTCGGTGTAGAGCACGAGATCGGCGCCTTGACGCGCGGCATCCGCCCTCGCCTCGCGGGCCTTGGCGAGATTGCCGGCAACGTCGCCGACTGTCGGATTGAGCTGGGCAACGGCGATGCGCAGTATGTCGGGCTTCTTGGTCATGCTGCTGACTTAGCGCGGCAAAATTCGCCCCGCAATGGCGTTTGCTTGGGCCAATTTCGACATCAGTCGTTGCCCATATAGTCGCGCAGCGCCTGCGGCGAATGGTTCTCCCCGATCGACATCGCCAGGATGCGCGAAATGTGCCGGCGCGGCAGGCCGGTATCCGCAACCCAACGGTTGACCTGGGCCTGGATCTTGTCGAGATCCTTCTTCGACGTCGGGCTTTCGGCGATATCGAGCCCGGCATCGCGAAGGGCGGCCGCCATGTCGGCCGAAATGACGAAGGCGTCCCAACCCAGCCAGCGCAGGAAATACTGGCCGGTATTGCCGCCGAGCCGGCTGCCATGCTTGCCGAGATAGGCCATCAGCCCGACCTGGTCGTCGGCGGGCCACTCGGCGAGGAATGTGCCGAAGCCGCCATGCTCTTTTGACACGCGCTCGACGAAGGCAGCGTTGTCGCGAACGGATTTGATCTTCTGCGGATTGCGCACGATGCGCTGGTCGGATGCCAGTTCATGCCAGAAATCGTCAGGCTGGAACAGCAACCGCTTCGGCTCGAAGCGCAGGAACGCCTCTTCGAATCCGGGCCATTTCTGCTCGATGACGCGCCAGACGAAACCGGCGGCGAAGACGCGCTCGGCCATCGTCGACAGGATACGGTCATCGCCGATGTCGGCCACGGCGGCGTTGTCGGGAATCGGCCCGAGCAGCGAGACCAGTTCCTCCTCGCCGCCCTTGCGCTTTGCGGCGCGAGCGCGAATTTTCATGAAGTCGACCATAAGTCCCTCCGGTTCCCATCAAATCTAGCACTTCCCGCGCGGGCCGGCAGCCTCTACGTCTATCGCCAGCCAAGCCCTTGGAGACGGCCATGAACAAGACAATCGACGATCTGGCGAACCGCTGGCTGAGACGAAAGCCGGACGGTCTCAGCGCCCTGGAGAACCGGGTGCTGCAGTCGACGCTCGAGCGCACAACGATCTCCAGGGACACCAACAAGGCCGTCGCCTTCCACCAGACCTTTGGCGACCGCCTTGCCGATAGCATCGCCCGCATTGGCGGTTCCTGGTCGTTCATCCTTGGCTTCATTGCCTTCCTGATCGTCTGGACATCAGCCAATGCCTGGCTTCTGGCGCGCGACGCCTTCGACCCCTACCCGTTCATCTTCCTCAATCTCGTCCTGTCCATGGTCGCGGCGCTGCAGGCGCCGGTGATCATGATGGCGCAGAACCGCCAGACCGAGCGCGACCGCATCGATGCCGCCCACGACTACGAGGTCAATCTGAAGGCCGAGATCGAGATCATGGCGCTGCATGAAAAGCTGGACGAAATGCGCCACGGCCAGATCATCGGCATGCGCGACGAGATCGTGCGGCTGACCGAACTGGTCAAGCGGATCGACGAGAGGCTGTCGCAGCAATCGCCGTCATGAGCGACGCGATCCATCATTTCATCGAACAATACGGGCTGATCGCCGTTTTTCTGGGCTGTGTCGCCGAGGGCGAGAGTGCCGCCATACTCGGCGGCTTCTTCGCCCATCAGCATATCTTCGTCCTCTGGCAGACTGTCGTCGTGGCAGCGCTTGGGGCCTTCGCCGGCGACACCTGCTTCTTCATCCTGGGGAGAAGTTTCGCGGACCATCGCTATGTCGTCGGGTTGCGCAAGCGGCCCGGCTTCCGCCGCGCCTATCGTCTGCTCAACACCCATCCCAACATCTTCGTGCTGTCGAACCGCTACGTCTATGGCATGCGCCTGGTCGGTGGCATCGCGGCCGGCCTGTCGAACATCGCAGCACCCCGCTTCATCGTCTTGAACGCCATTTCCTCGGCGGTCTGGGCGGTGCTGTTCAGCACCATCGGCTATGTCTTCGGGTTGGGCGCCGAGCATTTCATCGGCCAGGCGCTGCTTCGCCATGAGCGGATATTGGTGGGCCTGGCTATCGGCCTGGCCGTGGCCGTACTCGCCTGGCTCATCGCCCGCCATTTCGCCCGAAAGGAACGTGCCAGGGAAAACTGACCGCCGGCCGGCGGTCGAAAGCTCAGATCGGCAGCCCGACGATACGCTCGATGATCGCGATGCCCCAGACGCCGGCGACGATCGCCACGGAGATCAGTACCGCCAGCGAACCGCAGTCCTTGGCCAGCTGGATGTCGACATTGAATTCGCGGCTAAAGGCATCGCAGGCCGCTTCGATGCCGGTGTTCAGCACCTCGACCATGATCAGGAGCAGCACCGCGCCGATCAGCAGCGCGTAGCCGCGCCACGACACCGAAACGAACCAGCCGATCGGAAGGGCAAGGGCGAGCAGCGCCAGCTCCTGCTGGAAAGCTTTTTCAGTTGCAGCCAGCTTGCGGAACGCCCGCAGCGAGTTGAAATAAGCGTCGATCAGCCGCTGCATGCCAAACCCCTTTGCGAATCACCGGCACGGGATAAAGCAATGGCCCGATCAATGGAATAAGCTGGCTCGCCCAAAATTCATTCGTCGGCGACCTTCACCGATGGGGTCGACTTCTCGAATTGAGGCAGCGCGTCGTCGATCGAATAATAATCGCCCTTGTCACCCACGAATATGTGGCATTGGCCCTTGAGGCCTGTCGGTTCATCGAACGATCCCGCCAGAACCGAAACATAGGCGTCGTCCCGCGGTTTCCAGAAAAGCAGCGATCCGCATGTCTTGCAAAAACCGCGCCCGGCGAAGGCGGACGCCTCATACCAGGTGATGTTGTCGGCGCCGTCGATATCGATATTGGCGTCCGGGACATTGGTTGCGGCATAGAAATGTCCACTCTGCTTGCGACATTGCGAGCAATGGCAATAGATGACGCCGCGCAACGGCCCTCGTGTCCTGAAGCGAACCGCTCCGCAGAGACACGATCCCGTATGATTTTCACTCATCGCACCATCCCAAAAGAAATCGCTGCTGACAGGATCCCAGCTTTTCGGTGGCTGCGCGCAAGAAAATGCGACATGCATTTGGCGCGCTCGGGAATTGTTTGTTCACGGATGAAGGCGTGTAAAGCCGGAATCAGCGAAAAACAGGCCGGATTCAGCGGATTAAGGAAACTTTAGCGCTGCTGCATCTATGATCCTCGCAAGCGAAAGTCGTGAGTGGGGACGCGCCTTCTTCGCAAGATGGACTGGAATGGCCAGCGTTCCCCAGGTCGGCGACATTGGATGCCTGCGAATGCCGCAGCGTGTTCCCGGGGAAGAGTGAACAGAACATGCAGCCGGCAGCCGCCCAGAGCGAACGAAGCACCGATATTGCGAGCACTGTCCTGGCCACAATGCGCCAGCTCGGCGTGCTCGGCCTGCCACGCAATTACGAGATCTTCTACGAGGCCTTGAGCGGATCCAATCGCGAGCTCAGCCTTGCCGTCGTGTCGCTGAGCGGCCGACCGACACAGGACGACCTCGACCGGATCGGACGCGCCTTCTTTGCCCAGAACCATGGCTCCGGCATCGTCGAGCACGCCAGGGAAGTCATCGCCAATGAACTTGAGGACATCGCTTCGCTGCTGAGGAGCGAGCGCAGCCACATCGAGAAATACGGCAGGATCCTCAACGAAACGTCGAGCGGACTCGGCAGAAACAGCCTGCTGTCGCCGGATGTTCTGCAGAAGATCGTCAACGCCATGGCGGTCGCCACCAATTCGACGATCGATCATGGCCGGCAAGTTGCCTCGACGCTCAGCGACAAGACCGCGGAACTGGAAAGCGTCAAGTCGAAGCTCGAGGAATACAAGCGCCTGGCCGACACCGACCCCCTCACGCAAATCTGGAACCGTCGCGCCTTCGACAAGGAAATCACCAGGATCTACAACAGCAACAAAGGCATCCTGTTCAACGCATTGATCCTCGCCGACATCGATCGGTTCAAGGACATCAACGACAGGTACGGCCATCCCGTCGGCGACAAGATCCTCCAGATCATCGCCGATATATTCCAGACCAGCATTCGCGCCGACATGTTCGTCGCCCGCACCGGCGGCGAGGAATTCGCGCTGATCGTCGAGGGCGCAAGCGAGGACGCCACCTACGAAATCGCCGAACGCATTCGCGCGCTGATCGAGCAGTCGCCTTTCACCAGCAGCCAGACCGGCATGAATTACGGCACCGTCACCGTCTCGATGGGCATCTGCATGGCATCCGAAGCCGAGGGCCCTGAAGACCTCTACAGCAAGGCAGACCGGGCGCTTTACCGCTCAAAGGTCAGCGGACGTAACCGCGTGACCAGGCATTCGACGATGGCGGGCCGCGCCGGCAAGAGCTGGCTGCTCTACAAGCAAGACTGATTTTTCGGCAGGAAGCGCTTTTCCTGTGAACTGCTTTGGACGGGGGTCAGCCGTTGGCGACCTGCTTGTGTTGCACCGGGTGGCTTTTCTTGAGCAGGTCCGACACCAGGAACGCCAGTTCGATGGCCTGGTCGGCATTGAGGCGCGGGTCGCAATGGGTGTGATAGCGGTCCTGCAATTCCTCGGCGGTGATGGCGCGGGCACCGCCAGTGCATTCAGTCACGTTCTTGCCGGTCATCTCGACATGGATGCCGCCCGGATGCGTGCCTTCGGCGCGGTGCACCTCGAAGAACGTCTGCACCTCCTTCAGGATGCGGTCGAACGGCCGCGTCTTGTAGCCGGCCGCCTCGATCGTGTTGCCATGCATCGGGTCTGACGACCAGACGACGCTACGGCCTTCCTTCTGCACCGCCCGCACCAGCTTCGGCAGATGCTCGGCGACCTTGTCGGAACCGAAGCGCGCGATCAGCGTCAGCCTGCCTGGCTCGTTCTCGGGGTTGAGCAGGTCGATCAGTTCCAGCAAGCCGTCCGGCGTCAGCGACGGGCCGCATTTCAGGCCGAGCGGGTTCTTGATGCCGCGGCAATATTCGACATGCGCATGGTCGGGCTGGCGGGTGCGGTCACCGATCCAGATCATGTGGCCAGACGTCGCGTACCAGTCGCCGGAGGTCGAATCGACACGCGTCAGCGCTTCCTCATAGCCGAGCAGCAGCGCCTCGTGGCTGGTATAGAAATCAGTCTCGCGCAGCGCGAAATTGGTTTCGGAGGTGATGCCGACCGCGCGCATGAAATCCATCGTCTCGGTGATGCGGTTGGCAAGCGACTCGTATTTTTCGGCCTGCGGGCTGTCGGAGACGAAGCCGAGCATCCAGCGATGCACATTCTCCAGGCTGGCGTAGCCGCCCTGCGCGAAGGCGCGCAAAAGATTGAGCGTTGCCGCCGACTGACGGTACGCCATTTCCTGGCGGGCAGGATCGGGAATGCGCGACTTGAGGTCGAATTCGATGCCATTGATGATGTCGCCGCGATAGCTCGGCAGCGTCACCTCGCCCTTGGTCTCGTTGTCGGACGAGCGTGGCTTGGCGAACTGGCCCGCAACGCGGCCGATCTTCACCACCGGCTGCGCACCGGCGAAGGTCAGCACCACCGACATTTGCAGGAAGACGCGGAAGAAGTCGCGGATGTTGTCCGCGCCATGTTCGGCAAAGCTCTCGGCGCAGTCGCCGCCCTGGAGCAGGAACGCCTCGCCGGCGGCAACGCTGGCCAGTTGCTTCTTCAGCTTGCGCGCCTCGCCGGCAAAAACCAGCGGCGGAAAGGTGGCGAGCTGGGCCTCCGTGTTCTTCAGCGCGGCAAGGTCCGGATAAGCAGGGACCTGCTTGATCGGCTTTGCCCTCCACGAATTCGGCGACCATTTCGTCATCGCTGCACCCAACGCTCTTTCCGGCGAGCACCCTCGCCCGCCATTTCCAGCCCCCTATGTGGGGTGGCGGCTCCATACACGAAGCCGATTTCCTATTCTAGACCGGAATTTCAGCGCTGGCGAATGGTGCGGACCGGCTACGCCGCCTTCTCCACCAGCCGCGCCAGTTGCGTCATGACGACAGCCGATCCGGCCAAACGCTTTTCCGCCGTTGGCCAGTCGCGGGTGAAGACGACGCTTTGGTCGGGTCGGATCTTGGCCAGCGAGCCCTGCTCGCCGATGAACTTGACCAATCCGACCGGGTTGGGGAATTCGCGCTTGCGGAAATGGATGACGACGCCCTTCGGCCCGGCGTCGAGCTTCTCGACATTGGCCTTGCGGCAGAGCGCCTTGATGAAGACGATCTTGAGGAGATGCTTCACCTCCTCCGGCATCGGGCCGAAACGGTCGATCAGCTCGGCGCCGAAAGCATCGATTTCCTCGGTGCTCTCGAGGTCGCCGAGACGCCGATAGAGCGCCAGCCTGAGCTGCAGGTCCGGCACATAGCTCTCCGGGATCATCACCGCCGTGCCGACGGCGATCTGCGGCGACCAGCCGCCATCCAGCACCTCGCCGGAATCCTTCACCTCCGCGACCGCCTCCTCCAGCATCTGCTGGTAGAGCTCGAAGCCGACTTCCTTGATGTGGCCGGACTGCTCTTCGCCGAGCAGATTGCCTGCGCCTCTGATATCGAGATCGTGGCTGGCGAGCTGGAAGCCGGCGCCCAGCGTGTCGAGCGACTGCAGCACTTTCAGTCGACGTTCGGCGGTGTCGGTCAGCTTGCGGTTGGCCGGCAGTGTGAACAGTGCGTAGGCGCGCACCTTCGAGCGCCCGACACGGCCGCGCAACTGATAGAGCTGCGACAGGCCGAACATGTCGGCGCGATGAACGATCAGCGTGTTGGCGGTCGGGATGTCGAGGCCGGATTCGACGATGGTGGTCGACAAGAGAACGTCGTACTGGCCGTCGTAGAAGGCGTTCATGATGTCGTCGAGTTCGCCCGGCGGCATCTGGCCATGGGCCACCGCCACCTTCAGTTCCGGCACGGATTGGTTCAGGAAATCATGGATTTCCGCCAGATCGCTGATGCGCGGCACGACATAGAAGGAATGGCCGCCGCGATAACGCTCGCGCAACAACGTCTCGCGAATGACCAGCGGATCGAAGGGCGAGATGAAGGTGCGCACCGCCATGCGGTCGACCGGCGGCGTGGCGATCAGCGACAGTTCGCGCACGCCGGTCAATGCCAGTTGCAGCGTGCGCGGGATAGGCGTCGCCGACAGCGTCAGCACGTGGACGTCGGTCTTCAGGTCCTTCAGCCGTTCCTTGTGCTTGACGCCAAAATGCTGCTCTTCATCGATGATCAGGAGGCCGAGATTCTTGAACGAGATCGCGCTGCCGAGCAGCGCGTGGGTGCCGACCACGATATCCACCGTCCCTTCGGCAATGCCCTTCTTGGTCTCTGCCAGATCCTTTGCGCCGACCAGCCGCGATGCCTGGGCGACGCGGATCGGCAGGCCGGAAAAGCGCTGCGAGAAGGTCTTGAAATGCTGGCGGGACAACAGGGTTGTCGGCACGACGACCGCCACCTGGAACCCTTCCATCGCCGCGATGAAGGCGGCGCGCAGCGCCACCTCGGTCTTGCCGAAACCGACATCGCCGCAGATCAGCCGGTCCATCGGCTTGCCGGCCGCCAGATCGTCCCTGACGGAATCGATCGCCGTCTGCTGGTCATCGGTCTCCTCATAGGGGAAGCGCGCGGCGAACTCGCCATAGAGGCCTTCCGCCGGCACCAGCGGGGGTGCAGCGCGCATCTGCCGTTCGGCGGCGATGCGGATCAACTGCCCGGCCATGTCGAGCAGGCGTTTCTTCAGCCGCGCCTTGCGCGATTGCCAGGCGCCGCCGCCGAGTTTGTCTAGTGTCGCCTCGGCTGTATCGGAGCCGTAGCGCGACAGGAGCTCGATGTTTTCCACCGGCAGGAACAGCCGGTCGTCGCCGGCATAGTGGATTTCCAGGCAATCATGCGGCGCCCCGACGGCTTCGATTGTGCGCAGGCCGATGAAGCGGCCAATGCCGTGGTCGGCATGGACGACGATGTCGCCAGCCGACAGGGCCGAGGCTTCGGCAATGAAGTCGGACGCGCGCTTCTTGCGCTTGGAGCGCCGGATCAGCCGGTCGCCCAAAATGTCCTGTTCGGCGACGACGACCAGTCTTTCGGTCTCGAAACCGGATTCCAGCGGCAGCACGGCCAACGCCGCCTGCCCCGGCTCGAGTTTCTCCGCCTCCGCCAAGGTCGCCACCGGCGCAAGATTGCCCAGACGATGTTCGGCGAGAATTTGGCCGAGCCGGTCGAGCGAGCCCTCGGTCCAGCCGGCGACAATGACGCGGCGGCGTGCCGCGCGTTCGTCGGCGATGTGCTTCACCGCCACGTCGAAGACATTGACGTTGGGGTCGGCGCGCTCTTCCGCGAAGCTGCGGCCATGGCGCGAGCCGGCGTGGAAGACCTTTCTCGCTCCCGCATCCGGTGCGTCGAAGGCGGTGAAGTCGATCGCTTCGCGCGGTCCGAGAGAAGCGACGAGATTTTCCGGCGAGAGGTAAAGCAGGTCCGGCGCCACCGGCTTGTAGGGCACCGCGTCCTTCAGCGCACCTTCGGCCTGCTTTTTGCGCGCCTCGTAGTGATCGAGGATCAGCGTGTGGCGTTCGGCAAGCGCTTCATGCGCCAGATGGTCGAAAACGACAGGCGTGTCCGGCAGATAGTCGAACACGGTCTCCAACCGCTCGTAGAAGAACGGCAGCCAATGTTCCATGCCCGCGAAGCGCCGACCTTCGCTGACCGCGGCGTAAAGCCCATCGTCACGCGACGGCGCGCCGAACGCTTCGATATAGGCGCGGCGGAAGCGGCTGATCGTCTCCGGCGTCAGCGCCACCTCGCTCATCGCCTGGAGCGCCATGGACTTGCGCTGCCCGGTGGTGCGCTGCGTGGCCACGTCGAAGACGCGGATCGATTCCAGCGTATCGCCGAAGAAATCCAGCCTCAGCGCCTCGGCCCAGCCGGGTGCGAAAAGGTCGAGGATGCCGCCGCGCACGGCGAACTCGCCGATGCCGCGCACCGTCGGCACCCGCTCGAAGCCCGATGTCTCCAGCCGCGACACCAGCGCGTTCATATCGACCTGGTTGCCAGGTTTGGCGTGGAAGGTCTGCGCCTCGATGAGATCCGCGGGCGGAATGCGCTGGAGCAGCGCATTGGCGGTGGTGAGAATGACGGCGCGATGCGGCTTCCTCGCCAGCGCGATCATGGCGGCGAGCGCGTCGAGCCGCCGGGCGGCCGCATCCGAGCCGGGCGAGACGCGGTCATAGGGCAGGCAGTCCCAGGCGGGCAGTTCCAGCACGGGCAGGCCGGGAGCGGCAAAGGCCAGCGCCTCTGTGATTGCCGGCAGGCGCTGCCCGTCGCGCGCCACGAACAGCACCGGCTTGTCGGGCGCGATCTCGTGCGCCGCCTGCACCAGCGCGAAGGCTTCATAGCCGTCGGCGACGCCGTCGACGATGAACTGGCCGGCACGGCCTTTCGGCAAGCCGATGGTGGGAATGAGGCTCATGGAAGCGTTCTTCAAAAGGTCATTGTCCGGCGTGAAGCCATGATTTTTTGCAGGACCGCACAATCAATTTCGGCGGAAACAGGACGTTCGCCGGTGATCAAGGGCAGGAACTCGGTGTCGGGAATATCGAGGAGCTTTTCATATTGGTCGATTTCATCGCCGGTCAAGGCGCCGATCTCAGCATCGGCGAAGGTGCCGAGGATAAGGTCCATCTCGCGCATGCCGCGGTGCCAGGAGCGGAACAAGAGCTTGCGGCGGCGGGCGTCGAGCCCCTCGCTTGATCGTTTCGTTCCCGTCATTGTGCCGCATCCTCGCTTGCTGCGGCGCATATAGCGTGGATAGAAGGGGCTGTCAGCCTTGCGCTGCAGCCGTCGCGACATAAGCTGACATCATGCGTCCTTCCATCCTTGACCCGCTTTTCGTCCCGATCACGTCGCTCGCCGGTGTCGGGCCGAAGGTCGGCGCGCTGATCGAAAAAGTCGTCGCGGCCGATCTCGGCGACCGAGCGGCGCGCGCCGGCGATCTTCTGTTCGTGCTGCCGCATACCGTCATCGACCGCCGCAACCGGCCGGGCATTGCCGGCTCGGCCGAAGGCGCCATCGTCACGCTCGACCTGCGCATCGACCGCCACCAGCCGCCGCCGCGCGGCAACAGGTCGGTGCCTTACCGGGTCTACGCCCATGACGATACCGGCGAAGTGGCGCTGACCTTCTTCCACGCCCATGCTGCCTATCTGGAAAAATCGATGCCTGTGGGCGAGCATGTCGTGGTCTCCGGACGCATGGAATGGTTCAACGGGCGCCCGACCATGGTCCACCCGGATCATATCGCCTTGGCCGGCGACGCCGAAAACCTGCCGCTGGTCGAGCCGGTCTATCCGCTCACGGCGGGGCTGTCCGCCAAGGTGCTGCGCCGCGCCATCGGCCAGGCGCTCGGCCGTCTGCCGGAACTGCCTGAGTGGCAGGATGGCGCTTTCATGCGCCGCCAGAGTTTCCCGTCTTTCGGTGACGCGCTGGCCCGCATCCATCATCCCGCGGACCCGATCGATGTCGCCATCGAAGGCGCCGCATGGCGGCGCCTTGCCTATGACGAGTTGCTGGCGGGCCAGGTGTCGCTCGCCCTGGTCCGGTCGAGGGTCCGCAGGCTGTCCGGCCGGCCGCTCACCGGCGACAGCCAGATCGTCGACAAGCTGCGCGCGGCCCTGCCCTACACATTGACCGCGTCCCAGGAATTCGCGCTCGCCGAAATCAATGCAGACCTCGCCGACCCCGAGCGCATGCTGCGCCTCCTGCAAGGCGACGTCGGCTCCGGCAAGACGGTCGTTGCGCTCCTGGCCATGGCGCGTGCCGTCGAGGCTGGCGGCCAGGCTGCCCTGATGGCGCCGACAGAGATCCTGGCGCGCCAGCACCTGGCGACGATCGCCCCTTTGGCGGAACGGGCAGGCATGCGCACGGCCATCCTCACCGGTCGCGAAAAGGGCCGCGAACGCACCGAAACGCTGGCGGGACTGGCCGGCGGCGAGATCGACATCGTCATCGGCACGCACGCGCTGTTCCAGGAAACGGTGGCGTTCCACGATCTTGTCCTTGCCGTCGTGGACGAGCAGCATCGCTTCGGCGTTCACCAGCGGCTTGCCATCACCGCCAAGGGCGACGCGCCAGACATGCTGGTGATGACGGCAACCCCCATTCCGCGCACGCTGGTGCTGACCGCCTTCGGCGACATGGACGTCTCCAAGCTGACGGAAAAGCCGGCCGGCCGGCAGCCGATCCGCACCGTCACGCTGCCGCTTGAGCGGCTGGACGAACTCGTCGATCGCATGGTGGAAGCGGTGGCCGGCGGCCAGAAAATCTACTGGATATGCCCGCTTGTGGAAGAATCCGAAGAGATAAAGCTGATGTCGGCCGAGGACCGCTTTGCTTCCCTGAAGCCGCTGTTCGGCGACCGGATCGGCCTCGTCCATGGCCGCATGAAGGGCGCCGAGAAGGACGAAGCGATGCGCGCCTTCAAGCAGGGCGAGACACGTATCCTGATTGCCACAACCGTCATCGAGGTCGGCGTCGACGTGCCGGACGCGACCATCATGGTCGTCGAACACGCCGAACGTTTCGGCCTCGCCCAGCTGCACCAGTTGCGCGGCCGCGTCGGGCGCGGCGACAAGCCTTCGTCCTGTGTATTGCTCTACAAGGATCCGCTCGGCGAAACGGCCAAGCGGCGCCTGTCGGTGATGCGCGAGACCGAGGATGGCTTCGTGATCGCCGAGGAGGACCTGAAGCTGCGCGGCGAAGGCGAATTGCTTGGCACCCGTCAGTCCGGCACGCCGGGCTTCCAGGTCGCGCGCATCGAGGCGCATGCGGACCTGCTCGAAGCGGCCCGCGATGACGCAAGACTGATCCTGTCGCGTGATCCGGACCTGCAGACCGAGCGCGGCGAAGCGCTGCGCCTGCTGCTCTACTTGTTCGGCCGCGACGAGGCGGTGCGGCTCCTGCGGGCGGGATAAGGCCCGAGCGGCGGATTGGCCAGGGTGCCCGTGATCGGCTCGCCATTCAGCATCACCAGCTTCGTTTTCACCTCCGGCGCCACCAGCCCGGCCGAGACGATCAGCTTGGCGCCATCCTCGATCGTCATGTCGAGCAGCACGATGTCCGATTTCGGCACATACATCAGGAAGCCCGTCGTCGGATTGGGCGTACAAGGCATGAAGACAGCGGTCAGCGGATCGCCTTCCTGGTCAAGCTTCTGGTTGATCTCGGTTTCCTTCTCGCTGGCCACGAACACCAGCGACCACACCCCCTTGCGCGGATATTCGACCAAGCCGACCTGGCGGAACATGTCACCTTTGTTCGACAGCACGGTTTCGAAAATCTGCTTCAGCGAGCGATAGATGCCCCGCACCAGCGGCATTCGGCCAAGCAGGCGCTCGCCGAAATTGACGATGGCGCGGCCGACGATATTGGCGGTCATGAACCCGATCAGCGTGATCAGGACAAGCGCCACGATCAGCCCGAACCCCGGAACCGGGAACGGCAGATAGGTATCGGGACTGTAGCGTGCCGGAATATAGGGTTTGACCCAGGAATCCACCCAACCGATGAAGGACCACGCGATATAGGCGGTGATCGCCAGCGGCGCGCAGACGACGAAGCCTGTGAGGAAATAGTTCCTCAGCCGGGTCATGCCGGAGGTCTTGAGAGCATCTGACATGGTTCACCGGGGCGCGAGTTGCAGCGCAAACATTAGTGAACCGGAAGGCGCTTTGGAACTGCGAAGTTTTTAAAGCACCTGTTTAAAAAACGCCTACTCCACCGTCACCGATTTCGCCAGATTGCGCGGCTGGTCGACGTCGGTGCCCATGAAAACGGCGGCGAAATAGGCCAGCATCTGGATCGGCAGCGCGTAGATGATCGGCGAGATGATTTCCGGCACGTCCGGAAGGATGATCGTCTCCATCGTCTTCACGCTCGCCTGCGCGGCGCCCTTGGCGTCGGTGATCAGGATGATCTTGCCGCCGCGCGCCGCCACTTCCTGCATGTTGGACACCGTCTTCTCGAAGATGCGGTCATGCGGTGCGATGACGATGACCGGCATGTTCTCGTCGATAAGCGCGATCGGGCCATGCTTCAACTCGCCCGCGGCATAGCCCTCGGCGTGGATGTAGGAGATCTCCTTGAGCTTCAGCGCGCCTTCCATGGCGAGCGGGAAATTGGTGTCGCGTCCGAGATAGAGCACGTCCTTGTAGCGCGACAGGTCCCGCGCGATCCGTTCGATCTGCTCTTCGAGTTTGAGCACCTGGTTGGCATAGCGCGGCGCCTCGGAAAGCGCCCGCACCAGCGACTTTTCCTCGTCCCGCGAAATCGTGCCGCGCGCCACGCCCGCCCGGACGGCTAGCGAGGCCAGCACCGACAACTGGCAGGTGAAGGCCTTGGTCGAGGCGACACCGATCTCCGGCCCGGCCAGCGTCGGCAAGATGACGTCGGATTCGCGCGCCATGGTCGATTCCCGCACGTTGACGACGGCGCCGATCTTCATGCCGGCCTTGCGGCAATAGCGCAGCGAGGCCAGCGTGTCGGCGGTCTCGCCCGATTGCGAGATGAAGAAGGCGGCGTCGTTCTTCGACAGCGGCATTTCGCGGTAGCGAAATTCGGAGGCGACATCGATGTCGACCGGGAGCCGAGCGTAGCGCTCGAACCAGTATTTGCTGATCAGTCCGGCGAGATAGGCGGTACCGCAGGCCGAAATCGCCAGCCGGTTAATCGTAGCAAAGTCGAACGGCAGGTCGAGCGGCTTGGAGACGCCGGAAACAAAATCGACATAATGCGCCAGCGTGTGCGAGATCACCTCCGGCTGCTCATGGATTTCCTTCTCCATGAAGTGGCGGCGATTGCCCTTGTCGACCATGAAGCTGGTCGAGAGCGACTGCTGGCGCTTGCGGTCGACCTTTTCGCCGTCAATGTCGAAGATGGCGACACCGCTGCGGCGCACCACCGCCCAGTCGCCGTCTTCCAGATAGGTGATCGAATTGGTGAACGGGGCAAGCGCGATGGCGTCGGAGCCCAGGAACATCTCGCCGTCGCCATGGCCGACCGCCAGCGGCGGGCCGTTGCGGGCGCCGACGATGAGGTCCTCGTCGCCCGTGAACATGATCGCCAGCGCAAAGGCGCCTTCCAGCCGCTTGAGCGCCTTGTGCGCGGCATCGACCGGCTTCAAGCCTTTGGCGACTTCCCGCGCCACCAGATGCGCGACGACCTCGGTGTCGGTCTGCGACGAGAAGGAATAGCCGTCGCGGATCAGTTCGTCGCGCAGCTCGGCGAAATTTTCGATGATGCCGTTGTGGACGATGGCGACGCCATTGGAAAAATGCGGATGCGCGTTGGTCTCGTTCGGCACGCCATGCGTGGCCCAGCGGGTGTGACCGATGCCGATCGTGCCGTCGAGCGGCTCGTCCTTCAGCCTGCGCTCGAGATTGACCAGCTTGCCTTCGGCGCGGCGGCGGCCAAGCGCCCCCTTCTCTATGGTGGCGACGCCGGCCGAATCGTAGCCTCGATATTCAAGCCGCTTCAGCGCATCGACGATGAGCGGCGCAACCTGCGAATGGCCGACAATTCCAACGATACCGCACATGCAGACAGTCCCCAATCCCCGGCAGAACCCGGCGCTATCTACGGATTGCCGGGCTCTCGCGAAAGTTACTTTGCGTTTCGTTCCGTGTAATGGGAACAGTCTCGTACGCATGCATCATGACACAGCGCACTTGCAATCCAGTTACTGCAATCGTTCAGTTTTTGAAGACCGGTTTTACCTCTTTTTGGCAACCGCGGCCGACGCGAAGCGCTCGCGCAATTCCTTGCCTTTGCCGGGGATCGTCTTCTGGCGGGCACGCCCGAAGGCCAGCGCATCGTCGGGCACGCTTTCGGTGATGACGCTGCCCGAGGCGATATAGCCGCCCTTGCCAATGGTGACCGGCGCGACAAGCGAGGAATTCGATCCGACAAAGGCGCCCTCGCCGATATCGGTGAAGTGCTTCAGATAGCCGTCATAATTGCAGGTGATCGTGCCGGCGCCGATGTTGGCCCCGGCGCCCACCCGCGCGTCGCCGATATAGGTCAAATGGTTGACCTTGGCGCCCTCCTCGATGACGGCCTGCTTGACCTCGCAGAAATTGCCGACCTTGGCTTTCTGTTTGAGATCGGCGCCCGGCCGCAGCCGCGCGAAGGGGCCGACATCGCAATGAGCGGCGACGATGGCGCCTTCGATATGGCTGAAGGCGTGAATCCTGGCGCCGCTTGCAATCTTCACACCCGGCCCGAACCAGACGTTCGGCTCGACAATAGTATCGGCGCCGATCTCGGTGTCGTGCGAGAAATACACCGTTTCTGGTGCGATCAGCGTCACGCCCGAAAGCATCGCTTCCTGCCGGCGGCGTGCCTGCCAGATGCCTTCGGCCTGCGCCAGCTCGGCGCGGTTGTTGATGCCGAGCGCATTCTCGAAGCTGGCTTCGGTGGCGACGACATCGAGGCCCTGGTTGCTGGCAAGCTCGACGATATCGGTGAGATAGTATTCGCCCTTGGCGTTCCTGTTGCCGACGGCGTCGAGCAGTTTCATCGCCTGGCTGCCGGCAATCGCCATCAGCCCGCCATTGCAGAAGGTGATCTTCTTCTCCTCGTCGGAGCAGTCCTTTTCCTCGCGGATGGCGACGAGCTTGCCACCTTTTTCGATCAGGCGGCCATAGCCGGTGGGGTTCGCCGTGCGGAAGCCGATGACCACGACGGCAGCACCTTGCGCCAGCTTCAGGCGCGCGGCCGTGAGGGCGTCCGGATCGATCAGCGGCGTATCGCCGAACATGACGAGGATATCGTCGTAACCTTTTGATATAGCAGCGCGCGCGGCAAGCACCGCATGCGCAGTGCCGAGGCGCTTTTCCTGCACGAAAGCCTCTACCTCCGGCGCGAATTTCTGCGCCGCCTTGCGCATCTCCTCGGCGCCGTGGCCGATCACCAGCGCAAGGTCGCCGGCGCCCGCTGCCTCGGCCGCCTTGACCACATGCGCGACCATCGGCAGCCCGGCGATCTGGTGCAGCACCTTGGGCAGCGCGCTCTTCATGCGCGTGCCTTCGCCGGCGGCGAGGATGACGGATAGGCATGTTCTCTGGTTCATGGAAGGACAACCATAGGAAAAGCGTTGGGAATCAAATCATGCTAGCAGTGGGCGCCATGCTGCACCAATGCGGTTAAATTCCGGTGAGATGGTGAGCAGCCGACTCTTAATCAGCGGGTCACAGGTTCAATCTTGTGCGCACCCGATACCGACAGCCTTATCCCAGCCGGCCCAGCAGCGGAAAATTCTCCAGCAGCCAATACGACACGGCCTGCACCCCGCCGGTGAGGAAAAACACGCCGGCGACGACCAGCAATGCGCCGATCGCCTTCTCGACGCGGCCGAGATGGACGCGGAATTTGCCGAGGAAACGCATGAAGGCGCCGGAAAACAGTGCCGCGATCAGGAATGGGATACCGAGGCCGAGCGAATAGGCGGCGAGTAGCAATGCGCCTTCGCCCACTGTCTCGCGGCCGCCGGCCAGCGTCAGGATCGGCCCCAGCACCGGGCCGATGCACGGCGTCCAGCCGAAGGCGAAGGCCAGTCCCATGACATAGGCCGCAACCGCGCTTGCCGGTTTGCCCTGCGACTGGAAACGCGCCTCGCGCGACAAAAGCGGAATACGCAGGATACCGAGGAAATTCAGCCCCATCAGGATGATCAGCACGCCGGCGCCCATTGCCAGCGGCTCCTGCCAGACGCGCAGAAGGCGGCCGATGGTCGAGGCGCCGGCGCCCAGCGCGACGAACACGGTCGAGAAGCCGAGCACGAATGCAATCGAGGAATAAAGCAGCGCGGTGCGGGCGCCGGCTTTGGCTGCCGCTCCGGCATTACCGCGAAAATCGTCGACCGACACGCCGGCCATGTAGCAGAGATAGGGCGGCACGAGCGGCAGCACGCAAGGCGACAGGAACGAGATCGCCCCTGCCCCGACCGCGCTGACATAGCCTATATCGAGTGCCATTCCAGAACTCCGACTTTACGGCGCCGATATAGCGACGCCCGGGGCCCTCTGCCAATCACCATTGTGTTGGCATGCCCGGGAATAAACGTCGGTGCCTGCGCGTTGATCGAGCGAGGCCGCGATTGCCGCGCATCCTCGGATCAGCAGGGAGATTTCGATGAAAACCGCGACACTAGGGTTGGCCGCGCTTTTGCTCAGCACCGCCGCGTCTTTCGCAGCAGAGGCCTGGAAGGAGGCCGAGGTCGACGGCACCAAGATCT
>NZ_VFUE01000050.1:0-1238 GCF_006441495.1 Mesorhizobium sp. B2-6-4 | reverse complement strand
AACACCTGCGGCACGTCGTCGACCACGGTGACCGTCGCCTTGCCGGTCAGCGTGACCGTATCGCCGTCGCCGTCCTTGGCCTGGAACACCGAGCCGAGGTCGATGCCGGCCACGCTGCCGCTGCCCAGATGCGTCTGCAGCGCGGTGTTCTGGTCCGATGTTCCGGCCGGCGGTGCGACATGATCGAGCTGGTCGAACTGGCGCACCACGAAGGCGCCGCTCGAGGCGTTCAGCGTCACCGTCATCACGGTGCGGTCGCCAAACGGGTTGTAAGCGCCGTTGTGGTTGCTGTCGGCAAAGCCGACCAGCGTGTTGCCCTGGACCATCCAGCTCAGCTCGGCGCCCTTCGACGACAGCCCGATCGCCGTCAGGTCTGCGGCCGCCGTGCCGGTGAAGCCGAAACCGCCGCCGGCGGCCGGGCCGTCGGCGCCGAAGTCGACAAGCCCGTTCAGCGAGCCGGATGCGATCGCCGCACCCAGCGGGAACTCCGTGCCCGAACCGTCGCCGGACCCGTCATAGGGCGAGGTTCCCTGCGACAGCAGGCTGGCAATGTCGTCCTCGTCGATCGTCACCGGGGCGGCATGGCCGCTCAGGACCTTCGGCCCGTCGTCTTCGAAGACGATCTTGGCGCCGATGGCGAGCGACTGGCTGACTGTGTCGCCGTCGAAGTCGGTGACAGTGACCACCGCATTGATCTTGTCCGACAAGTTGACCGGCTCATTGTAAGAACCGCCCGAACCGTTGCCGGCCAGCGGATGCTGCAGCGACAGATACTGTGCCGTCGAGATATGGCCGGTCTGGTCGACCGAGACCGCGAAGGCAATGGCGCCGCCGGGATTGGCCGTACCGTTCGCGTTGTCGACGCGGCCGACGATCAGATTGCCTTCCTTGAACAGCGAGATCTCGTGCCCGTCGGTCGTCTTCAGGCCCGAATCCGTGCCCGGCGCTGCAACCGCAAGACTGAGCACGGCCGCGCGCGGCTCGTCCGTGCCGGGCAGCGAGCCGAACAGCACCACCGGCAGGTTGCCATGCGCATAGCCCAGGCTTGCCGCGCCCAGTCCAAGCGAATCGAACTGGTGCGCGACCGAGGCGCTGTTGGTGTCGTCGTTCTGGTTGCCCGCCGTCTCGTCATGCACGACCGACACGCCGGTCGCGGCGATAAACACCTGCGGCACGTCGTCGACCACGGTGACCGTCGCCTTGCCGGTCAGCGTGACCGTATCGCCGTCGCCGTCCTT